>CAZIIV010000032.1:0-21828 GCA_964539365.1 uncultured Desulfobacteraceae bacterium
ACGATGGTAGATTTATCAGAAAAACTGAAGAAAATATTAGGTGGTGAGCAATAAGACTCCGTTCAAGGATTATCATCTACTTGAATTTGGATTTAACAGATAAATTCAATAATACCCTACCATATCGCCGGCAGCGAATGTGTCACCCTGAAAAAAAGAAACCGTCGAATCTCGAAATATCTCTGCTCTGCTTATCATACATAATTCCACCATCCCAACTACATAATTTTACTTATTTACGATAAACCCATGACATATGTATTTATATTAAAATACATTAAAAATGACAAACGAGTTTTTTTCTGAGACAAATATCCCCACACAAAAAGGTCGAAAAAGGAGATGATATGAAAAAGGCACGAGAGGGAGACACGGTTCTGGTGCACATAACCGGCAGCTTGGATGACGGAACGGAGTTCGCAACAAGTGGCGGAGAGGTGCCGATGGAATTAACCATTAGCGAGGGCGTGGGCATTTCCGCTTTACAGCAAAGTACTCTCGGTATGGAGGTTGGAGAAAAAAAGACAGTCCGGTTAGAACCTGACCAAGCATTTGGGGAAATAAATCCCGAGCTTGTCTGGCAGATTCCTCGTAGCACAATCCCGGATAATATCGATCTTAACATTGGAACTCAGCTACAAGTCCCCTCAAAGAAAGGTAATCCGCTCAAAGTTACAGTAACAGATATATATAACGAGCAGGTCACCGTAGACGCCAATCCTCCACTTGCCGGACAAGCTTTAACCTTTGATATCGAACTTGTCGAAATTTTCTAAATAATATCTCAAGCAGGATAAATAATTATTGGCGGTCCCATAGAATAAAATATTATGAAAGACGAATTATATCTCTGAAAAACGCCCCTTCCCTAACCAGATTTGACCCCGTGTTTCTTCCGGCATAAAATCAAAACAATTGCAGCTTTCGATGCTTCCATGTTATTATTCTGCAAATTATTGAAATTCTATTAAGGATTCCCGTAAAAAATATTTATTGAAATCCGGATATAAACATAGCCGAATTCAAGAGGTACACCCTATGAAACGGGTAAAGGTTCATGCCTGGGATTTAATTTATATGATGGTGTGAGCCTTTTTGTTTAATTGGTTGGGGGCTATAATAATGTCTAAAAAAGAAACATATGAAGAATTGAAAAAAAAAGTTCGAAAGCTTGAGAAAAAAAACGTTACCTATAGGGAAGCGAAAAAAAATCTAAAAGCATCGTTTAAAAAACAGGAATTGACAACTGATAAGCATTCCGAGCCGGAGATGGCGGTTGAGGTGCTGGACCAAGAATTTGCGTATAAACAGCCGGTGGAACAAGTGCTAATCGCCGAACATATTTTTCGCAAAACAATTGAAGAATCCATTCCTGCCGGCATTTCCGGAATGGATCTTGCCGGACGACAAATCTATGTCAATCGGGTATTCTGCGAGATGACCGGTTGGAATGAAGATGAACTTATAGGAACTGAATATCCGTTCATCTACTGGCCGCCGGAGGTCGTTAATTCTTTTAAAGACAAATTCCAGTTGCTTTTGAGCGATAGCATTCCTTCCCAGGGGATCGAAATGCCCTTTCGACGAAAAAACGGAGAACAATTTTATGGGTTGGTTACGAGCTCCAAATTAAAGGACAGAGACGGAAATACCATGGGGCGTTTAATGTCTGTTGCTGATATTAGTGCCCAAAAACGGGCTGAGATCGCCCTGCGAGAATTGTCTTCGAGACTTGTTAACGCCCAGGAATCTGAGCGGAAACTCGTTTCTCAGGAACTGCATGACGGTATTGGAGGAAAACTAACAGCGATTAAATACAGTTTGGAAAAAATACTCTCTGAAATCAATCAAAGTTCAAGCGGGCTGGCAGCTTCCCTAAATGACGTCTTATCCATCCTTCACGATACAATTGATGAAACTCAGCGGATTTACCGAAATCTGCACCCTTCGATATTAGATGATTTGGGTCTTAAGGCCGCTGTACGAAGTTTATGCCGCGAGTTTAATGAAATATATTCTCACATCGGGACAAAAAGTCAGATAGACATAAAGGAAGAACTGCTTTCTGATTCATTAAAAATTCTCATCTACCGGATATTGCAAGAAACCATGAATAATATAGCCAAACACAGTCATGCGGATCAAGTGAACGTATCTGTAACACAATCTGAAAAGGTAATAGTGCTTATCGTCGAAGATAACGGTGCAGGATTCGATTTGGATGAAATCCGTGAAAAAGAAATTGTTATTAAAGGTTTTGGACTCAAAAATATTAAAGAACGCACGGAATTGTTTGGCGGAACACTGACGGTTATATCCGCTCCCGAAAAAGGGACCCTGATACGGGCATCCTGGCCAATTGAGTGAAGTGCATCTACTTGGCAACGAGTCCTTTCTCAATGGCATATGCCGCCAGGGCCGCTGCACTGTGCAGATTTAATTTATTCATTATATTCGAACGGTGCTTGTCCACTGTTTTTGGGCTAATGCAAAGAATATCTCCAATTTCAATGCTCGAATGACTTTCACCCACTAGCTTCAACACCTCCTTTTCGCGTTGTGTTAAGGTTTCCCAGGATGTCTTTTTCTTTATTTTTTTCCGGCCGGTAAGATATCCTTCCAAAACTTTGCTGGAAATGGCAGGGCTGATGTAGTTCTTACCGGAAAAAATACTTTTAATCGCAGCTAATAGTTCTGCGTGGGAATCCTTTTTTAAACAATATCCATCCACACCGGATTCAAATGCTTCTAAAATATATTCTTCCGAACTGTGAAACGTCAACGCCAATATTTTTGTTCCGGGATATCTGTTTTTTATATCCTTGAGGGCGGATAACCCGCTCATTTTAGGCATGGCAAGGTCCAATAAAACTAAATCGGGCTTGTGTTTTTCAACGAGGCGAATCACTTCAATTCCATCTCCGGCCTCAGCAACTACCTTAAATTTTTTTTCGGATTCCAATAGAAACCTTAACCCTTGCCGAACCAGGGTTTGGTCTTCAGCAATAACAATTTTTTTTATGTTGACCATGTTGCACTTATTCATATTTGATCTCCCAACTAATTAAAAACGCGGTCATAAATACATAATTTTCCCTATACACGTTAAAAATTAATTGAGATAAATTGTTACCAATACGATATCGTCGACAATAATTTTGCTTAACCTTGCAAGTTTCTATTATAAATCGTACCGGTTGAGATTACCATGTTTAAAATATTGCTTGTTGAAAATGATACCAAATTACGCCGGAGAATAAAAGCGATTTTGGAATTAAGGCTTCCTTTTGTGACGATTTCTGAAGCATCCAACTCGGAAGAAGCTCTAAAACAAATCCGGCAACATCGACCCGAATTTATCCTTATAGATATTCGACTTAAAAAAGAAAATGGCCTGGATCTGGTCAAAAAGATTAAATATATATATCCGCATGCCGTCATTACGATTAACAGCAATTGTGACTCTCCGGAGTATCGGGCCGAAGCAGTGCATAAAGGTGCAGATTACTTTCTTTCCAAAAAAACAAACAGTATTCAAGACTTGTTTAAATTAGTGGAATCCGTACATTCCATGAGATCGGATAATTTTAGATATAACTCATCGTGTTGAAGCTCCCGGCGATCCAAGCCATCATCAAAATCAATTGCAAAAAAGTCAGAACAGAGAAACATGTGTACAAAACCTAAAAGAATAAATGATGCGGGTAAAATACAGTCAGAAAAATTTTACAGTGTCGAGTTTATGATAGAAGGGTTCCCGTATCTTTTCCAATTTAAAATCTGGAGTACGCCTGAAATGCCCATGTTCATATTGGTAAAGGAATCTTCCGATATTATCAGCCGGCTTAGAGAAGGCGATGTTATAAAACTTAAATATTACAGCTATGCCTTAAACTATCCTACTGAGTTGGAGACTGAAATTGAATCTATTTCACTAAAAGACCACGGACGGTTTAGAGGACATTATGCCGTTGGATTGAAAATACTGTGTTTTCCATCTAAAAATACCCGATAAGCCTGCCGTTAATACAGGATAAAGATTATATATCTCAGCCATAAAATCGTTATAATAATTAAAAATAAAAAAACAGATTAACAATTTGACAATCATTTCAATGTAAACTTATTAATTGTTTCAGGTAATTAGAAAGTATTTCGGGGATGTATCATTGTATTAACGAAATTATGGGCTATAAATTAATGGCAAAGGACGGAGAATTCGGCAAGTGTGATGACTTCCTTTTTGAGGATCGCCTCTGGATCGTTAGGTACATGGTGGCCGACACCGGCGGTTTCCTGCATCGGCGTAAAGTGCTCATCCCTTTGATCGAACTAGAAAAGCCGGACCGGTCGACCCGGCTTTTTCATGTCGATTTAACCAAAAAACAAATCGAGGAAAGCCCGCCGCTCAGTGAAGACCAACCGGTCTCACGTCAGTATGAAAAAATTTCTTGTCTATACTTTGGATGGCCGGCTTACTGGGCGGGAGATGATTTGGAAAATACCGCTTTAACGCCTTCCGGAGTGTTCCGAAAACGTGAAGATGGTCAAAATAGTGGTGAAAAAGAAAGTTCACTCCGTTCCATAAGGAAAGTAACCGGGTATCATATCCATGCCACAGACGGGAAGCCCGGCAAAATTGGCGATTTTATCGTCGATGATAATATCTGGACTATTCGCTACCTGGTGGTTGATATCCAAAACAAATTAAAAGACAAGAAAGTGCTTTTACCACCGGATTGGGTTAACACGGTAGACTGGTTAAACCGCATCGCAAACATAGGCCTGAGTGTTGATGGTATTGAAAACTGCCCCGAATTTAATCCGGCGGAGCCTTATGGCGCTGATCTCGAATCAATGGTATCTTGCTCTGACTGGACCAAGGAGTACATTAACAATTTAGAAAGAGAGAATCTTATGCTGAGATTGGCTGTTAAGAAATATAAAAAGCAAAACTAGCACAGAAAAATAAAGGTGGTGAAAAAAATTGCCTGATAAACTTAAAAAATTAACTCTAAAAATACCCATAAAAGATTACCAAAAACTGAAATTGATCGCCGGTATAAACAATCGGACAATCGCCGACACAGCCTTGGAAATGATTTGCAAAAACATAAACAACGCTGAAGCAACTCAGAGAAAAGAGGTGGTTTCAGATATATTAGAGAACCTCGGCGGAGAGCTGATCGAGGCCGAATAACCAATATATAAAACAATTTAATTCCAGAATGTTACGTGAATATTAAGGAGAATCTTAGAAAAGACAAACCATGCTTTGCACAGAGAAAGAAGTTAAAACAGTTATTTTAGATCGTATATCCAAGGATCCGGATATTAAAGGTTCCAAGATTTATGTGAGCTTCGATTTCGGAACTGTTTCACTTAAAGGTTTTGTCAGAGAACACCGGCAGCGACATAAAATCGAGGATTCGGTTTCAGAACTTCCGGAGGTACTGGATGTCAAAAATGAACTTGTCGTCGTTCCCAGTGAAAAGATTGATGACGAAATCATTGCCCAGAAAATCATTGACGAACTCAGAGAACATTATCATCTCGAAATCAACAATTTTCTGATTGAAGTTGCTGACGGAGTAATAACGCTTGCCGGCACAGCGCCTGATTTGGCTGCGAAAGTATATGTTTACGTTGCTGCGACTCGGGCTTCCGGTGTACTGAACGTCGTTGATAACCTTAATGTCGTTTCGAGATAGCCCGAAAAAGAAAAAGCAGAGATGGGGTGGGTAATTTTAACAGAATTTATTGTAGCGTTTTTGATTGCGGCGGTTTTGAGTACATTCTATGCATGGGTCACCAAAAAGAAAAGAAGGGGGATCGGTTTCTTTGGGTTTTTTCTCATAGTTCTTATGGCTACGTGGGCCGGCGGCATCTGGATGCAGCCTTCAGGCACGGCAACAGGGCAAATCAATTGGTGGCCCTTTATCATTGTCGGAATAACATTTGCACTTTTAATTGCAGTTTTCGGACCGCGGAGCCCTCCTGAGGGACGTCAAGAAACTTTGGAAAAGCTCGATGAAATGGCCGGCGGAAAAGCGTTGGAAGAACTGACCTATACCGTCCTAAAATTAATTTTCTGGTTTGTTTTCGCTATGATGGCTGTCGCAATTCTTTTCCGGTATGCAACACGTATTTAAATTGGATAGAAAACTTGAAAAATGGCTGCCTAAAACCGTAAAATCCTGGGTAGCGGACCGGCCGAACTGGGTATCATAGTTACCCCGACTGCTGAATACCATCGGCCGTTAGATCGTCTAATTTTCCATGGCGCCAAATCATGATGAACTCGCAAAAAGTCGTCACTCCGGTGAAAACCGGAGTCCAGATGCTCTGCAACTCTTTGAAAATACTGGATTCCGGCTTTCGCCGGAATGACAGAAAACAGTATTTTGTGACTTTTTGCGAGTTCATCAAATCATGTATGGCCTGGATTATTTGATTTCTTGGCAACATTTCACTGTTCAGGCCTGTTCCAACAGGTTATCGACCTCGTGAATATATTGTGCGTATACGTCGCTTTTCAGCTGCTCCCATTTTAGGGGAAAATCTTTGGCCACAAAACCTTCTTCATAGGCAATGTGCTGAATTTGGCGAATAATCAGCGCGCCTTTAACGCCCTGGCTGCAGGCTGACATGCAGGATCCGCAATCCAGACACAGCCAAATTGATGGACTGCGAACCAATACATCCTTAAGACCGAAACTTGCAAACCGAAAAATCATAAGCGGATCAAAAACGGACGGGTCCAGGCAAATGGGACATGCATTGCTGCATTCGCGGCAGGTAAAGCAAGAAGACAGTGAGGTGGCAGTTACGCCATATCCCTGAAGCATCCGACGGAAAGCCCTGGTATGCGAAGTGTCGGACGGAAGCCTGATGAGGTTATTGGATTTGCCGGAGGGAGACTTCCGGGTCCATTGGTCCCGGCATTCGGCAACTTCGGGATACTCCCCGTTCAAAAGCGCTTCTGCCGCATGCCATAAGGCACGGAATAACCGATTTAAAACTTTTTTGTGTTGTTCCGGCAATTCGGAGGAAACCAATTTTCGCGAGACTGCCTCGGTTCTCAGATTTTGAATAAGGCCCTGCGGGTTAACCATCATGGGACAAAGATTTGCGCATCGATTGCAACCGATGCAGTACCAGATATCGGGCATGGACAAGAGTTCTTCCAATAGCCCCAGTTTTGCTTTATGAACCAGCTCCATGGGACGCAAGCTGCCGGTGGCGGCATTCACGGGACAAGCGGAATTGCAGGTGCCACAGGTATAACACGACTGGGTATGTTCCGGTTCGCTGTATCGGGCAATATAACTTGAACGTACTGATTTTTTTAGATAAATGGTAGGCATCTCTTCTCCTTGGAACAAATACATCGTTTATCAATTAATAAAATTTTCCGTTTTTCGGGAATATAGATAGCGTTAATTAAAAGAAAAGCCATGCACAACTCATGATGAATCCATGACTTTGAAATCACCCCCCCCGGTCATCGAAGTTCTTGGGGCTCGCAGGGCTTATAGCAGTTTTGGAGGTAAGTTATCAAGACCTTTGTTGAACGGCCTGGGATGGATAGGGTAAATTCGATCCTTTTGTTTCTTTGCAACATATGCGCCGGGGGTGTAAATCAAGACTGTTGTTTGCTAAAATTGCCATAGCTATTTGGTTTCAGGTGTCAGGTCACCGACATTAGTATGGGTTGAACGGTACGCAATCCCATTGAAGTGGCTGACGCATCCCCAATGCTTACCGAAATAGACTCATCGGCAAACGCACCCACATGGAATTTGGCACCTGTAAAGGACCATTACAAAACAAGGTTATAGAAACTGACTGGAAGTTATATATTCCAGGCTTATCCCCTTTTACTGTGTTGACAAATAGAATGGAGCCGGTAATGCATACTCAATGACTTACCGGCTAAAGACTTTTCCGCCTGAAAGGCGAAGGTTTATACCCTGCCCCTTGGAAATGAAAATCCTGCAAAAATCTTTGAAGTTAAATATTTTTTTTGACGGGTAAAGTTGAAGAATTTGTCGGTTGGTGGGAATTATTTGGTTCAGATTTTCTTGGCTATTTGTTTTACCTCTTCGGTTAACACGCGCTTAATCTCATCCCAATCCGAGTCCCAGATCATATTGACAGGCTTTTCTGTATCAGCCTCTTCGAAATCGAGTAGGCCCTTCAAAAAAAGCATCTTGCTATAGCTAACCCCCTGGTTTTCTTCCATGGCTAATTGGAGAAGAGTATCTAGAGAAATCCTATGTCTGGTCAAACAATAGAGGTCCACAAAGTCTTTCCTGTCACCCCTGCTTCCTATCGCCATAAGTTTCATCCTGCCGATATCCCTGGCGTCAGCCACGAGAAAAGTTGTGTCTAAATGCCTCATGTCTATCAGGGGGAATGTCAACGGAATTGATTCTTTGATGAAATCAACCTTGATGGATTGAACAATCATTTCTGTGTGCCGGTTAGTTTCATTCACTGTCAAACCCTTTAAGCCGGTTTTCCGAAAATAAAGCCTGAGCTGTTCGGCATTGAAATCCTTTGCCGAAAAAAAATCCAGATCTTCAGAAACCCTATGCCCCAGATGAAGGGCCAGGGCGCTGCCGCCTGCCAGGTAAAACTCTCCTTCTTGAAGAAGAGAATGAAGCTTTTCTATTAATTCCCAAAGGGATTGGGGTAAGACCTCGGAATACATTCTTCATGCTCCAAATCTAATAGCACCTTCCAGAAATTCCTTGACCTTCGAGAAAGCGACCGACTCTGTCGAACCACTGTGGCCATCTCTTCCCGGCTATAAGTCTTTAACAAAAAGCTCACCGCCACATCGTCTCCATGTTCCATCAGACGGGCAATAATAAAACGCCACGATTTTCCGATGTACAATTTATCGAAATCAACATCCCAAAAAAACGGCTTACAATATCTTGGCAGTGCTTTATCAGTTTTCATACCCGTTAAAAGAACTTGAACACTTGAGGTGAACTAAAGCCAAGGTAAAATAGAAATGCCTAAAGTTGAAAGTACATAAAGTTAAGGTGCCGCCTTCCGCGCTTCATTTTAAAACTTTAGTTCACTTAACACTTCACACTTTAGACACTTTTAATCTTTACTACAGTCTATCATAAAGGTCAATAAGGGCCTTTTCCGCTGGGATGGGTGCAAATCAAGATTGTTGGTGATTTAGCTCAAGCAATCCAGGTTTCGGGTGTCAATGTTCAGGTGTCAGCTCTTACGTTCGTACTCCTGACACCTGACACCCGACACCTGAAACCAGACCTTCGAATTCCGATGGAAAGTATTAAATGACCGCTGTTAACCGACATCAGTGAATTACACACCGCTGGGAGTGACAAAATTGCCTTATTAACACTTGACATACACTCTATGGCATTATATTTTGTGTAAAAAAGGGGCGAACTATGCGCACAAACGTTGTAATTGATGACAAATTGATTGAAGAAGGGTTGGCGTACACCGGTTTAAAAACAAAAAAAGAACTGGTTAATTATGCACTGAAAGAGCTTGTATGCCGAAAAAAAAGAAAGGCCATTTTAGAGCTTGAGGGGAAGCTCCACTGGGAGGGTGATCTGGAAGAAATGAGGGGCAATCGCTTTGAAAATATTAGTTGACACTTCTGTCTGGATTGATTTTTTCAATGGCATTTCAAGCCTCTCCAAAATAGCCCTCCACAATCTCTTGGAGACAGAAGAAGACATCTGCATTTCTGAGTATATCCTGACCGAGATCCTCCAGGGCTTTAAAGACGATAAAGAGTTTGAATCAGCGAAAAGGCATTTGCTGAATTTTCCTGTTTGTGGATTAAAAGTTCCTGAATCATACATTCACGCTGCCCGGCTTTACCGTGCATGTCGAAAAAAGGGGGTAACCATCCGAAAAACAGCAGACTGTCTAATCGCTCAATCTGCAATAGAGCACGGATTATTCTTGCTTCACAATGACAGCGACTTTGATCGCATTGCCTCTATTTGCAACTTACGGATTTTTCCAACTTGATGGTATAGTAATTTCCTTTTTTTAGAGCGACGAAGCCGCGTTAGATAGAATCGTAAAGCGATTGTATAACTTGAGAAGGGTGTTTAAAAATACTTCCTATGAAAAAAGATTTTTTACAAATCATCGTTCAAGATAAAAAACAGGAAATAGCTGCGGCAAAACACCGCTTGCCGGAACGTCAGCTTCGTGAAAAAGCAGTGATTTCGAGAAAAAAACGCCCGTTTCTACAAATACTTGCGCAACCGGGTCCATCCGGAGCAAATATCATTGCCGAAATCAAACGGGCCTCCCCTTCCAAGGGGGTCATCTGTCCGGATCTGAATCCGGTTACCTATGCGACGGATTATGAGCGGGGAGGAGCGGCGGCCCTGTCCGTTTTGACGGATCAGCCTCATTTTAAGGGCAGTGTCCATGACTTGAAAAGTGCCCGGCAAAGCACGTCCCTTCCGGTGCTTCGAAAAGACTTTCTGATCTCCTCATACCAGATTTATGAGTCTGCGGTCGTGGAAGCGGATGCCCTTTTGCTGATTGTCCGTATTCTTGACCCGCAACAACTGAAAGATTATCTTGACCTGTGCAAGGATCTTCACATGGATGCCCTGGTAGAAATTCATTCGGAAAAGGACATCGAAACGGCCACTCGGGCCGGCGCTAAACTTATCGGTATAAACAACCGTAATCTGAGATCTTTTGAGACTGATATCCATACTTCCATTCGCATGAAATCTCTTCTCGAACCCGACCAGGTGGCGGTCGCCGCCAGCGGAATCCGGTCACGAAGAGACATTGAAAAATTGAAGGATTCGGGAATATGGAATTTTCTGATCGGTGAAAGCCTTGTTCGTTCGGAAAACCCGGGGGCGTTCCTCAAATCGCTTTTGGAAGAAGATTCACCCCAAAATATCCAAATAACATAGTCCCTGTAGCACATAAAAGACTTGCATTATAAATAACCTCACAATTATAATGTTTTTATCAGAATAAACTGGGAAATTACCTAAAGCAGGTGTAACATCTCACATCAAGGGTGTGTAATTCACTGATGTTGGTTAACAGCGGTCATTTATTACTTTCCATCGGAATTCGAAGGTCTGGTTTCAGGTGTCGGGTGTCAGGTGTCAGGAGGACGAACGTAAGAGCTGACACCTGAACACTGACACCTGACACCTGGATTGCTTGAGCTAAATCACCAACAATCTTGATTTACACCCACATCAAGGTTTTTACTATAACATGTACCATAACAACTTTATACCCCAGGTCAAGATATGCGGCCTGACCCTTGCAGAAAACGCACTGCAATGTGCTGAATTAGGCGCCGATGCCATCGGATGCGTGTTTTACGCCAAAAGTCCGAGACATCTGACCGACGACCGGGCCGGAGAGATTTGCTCGGCGGTTAGGGATCGTGTCAAAACCGTGGGCGTATTTGTCAACGAAACGTTTTCAAGTATTATGAAACGAGTCGAATGCTGTCAACTCTCCGCAGTCCAGCTCCACGGCCGGGAATCGCCAGAACTGGTTCGCCGCCTTTGCAACCAAAACCTTCAGGTGATAAAAGCCTTGTTTATTGACGGCAATCCCTCTTTAAAAGATGCCAGGAATTATCCGGCATCGGCGTTTCTGGTGGAATGCGGCCGGGGAAAACTTCCCGGCGGGAATGCACTCCAGTGGAACTGGGATCAGGCCGGAAGTTTTGGTGAAAAACATCCGCTGATCATTGCCGGAGGGCTGTCCCCTGAAAATGTTTCCCATGCCATAAAGGTGAGTTCTCCCCATGCCGTTGATGTGAGTTCCGGTGTGGAATCGAGTCCCGGGCACAAAGATATTGACAAAGTTTCACTTTTTCTTGATGCTGTTTTAAAGTGCGGCATTAAGAAAAACGGAAAAAAGATATTTTAAGGAGTAATAAAAATGCAAAAAACCATAAAATTAAAAAGAGTTGTGGTCACCGGACTGGGAATGGTTACTTCGCTGGGTCTGGATGTGTCGACCACATGGGAAGCCATGCTGGCGGGCAAATCAGGTATCGACTGGATTATTCATTGGGGGGATCTGGATGAAGTAAAAGCCAAATTTAAATTGGCCGAAGACTTCCCCTTGATTGCCGGAGAAGTCAAAAATTTTGACATAAAAGAAATTGTCAAACAGAGAAAACATGGGTTTTCAAAAGAGGATCTCAAACAGATTAAATATATGGATGAATTTATACAATTTGCCTACGCGGCAACCCTGGAAGCCATTGCCGACTCTAATGTAAATTTAGAAAAAGGAGAAGTTGATCCGTATCGGGTTGGCGTCATTATCGGCTCGGGTTTGGGGGGGCCCCGGTCATGGGAAAATGAATTTAAACGGTTTTTGGACGGTAAAAAAGTATCCCCTTTTTTAATCCCGCGTCTGATACCCAATCTGGCGGCCGGCAATGTCAGTATTTCTTTTAAGGCCAAAGGCGCCAATGCGTGCATCGCCACTGCCTGCGCTTCCGGGGCTCATGCGATCGGAGAATCTTTCCAGAGAATTCAACTGGGCAAAGAAGACGCCATTGCCTGTGGCGGAACAGAAGCCGCGATTACCCCGCTGACCATCGCCGGTTTTCATGCGCTTAAGGCACTGTCCGGAAAATACGATTCGCCGCAATCCGCTTCCCGGCCGTTTGATGCAGACCGTAACGGCTTTGTTATGGCAGACGGATCAGGCGTTTTGATCCTGGAAGAGCTGGAGCACGCTTTAAAAAGAAGTGCAAAAATCTATGCGGAAATCATCGGTTTTGGCATGACCGGGGATGCCAGCCATATTACCGAGCCTGATATTGACGGAGCCATTCGATGCATCAGACTGGCCTTGGAAGATGCACAAATTGAGCCCCGGGAAGTGGATTTGATCAATCCCCATGCCACATCCACACCCAAAGGGGATATTAATGAAGCCAATGCCATAAAAGAAGTTTTTGGATCTGATCGAGAACGCCCGTTTATAACCGCAAACAAATCTCAGCTTGGCCATTCTCTGGGGGCCATAGGAGGAGTTGAAGCCATTTCGACCGTATTATCCATTTATAATGATAAAGTTCCGCCGATTTTAAATCTGGAGCAGATTGACCCGGAATGCCAGGGGTTAAACTATGTGCGCGGAGAGACAAAACACGCAACAATTGACACCGCTCTATCCAATTCTTTCGGATTTGGGGGCACGAATGCGACGTTGATTTTTCGAAAATACAGTTAAACTTCTCGAAAATCCTACAACTTCTTAAAAATAAAGGTTTATTAATGGCAATCTGTTTATTTCATCAGAATGGAAGAATGGAATGCTGGAATATTGGGAATAAAGGCGGAAATAAACCATTTTAATTGTAAAAAAACTCCTTCAAACCCATTATTCCATTATTCCACTATTTCAACATTCCAATTGTGAGCGTAGCGAACTAAGTTCACCTCAGGCTTTTGATAAATTCGCCGACACCGCCAACACCTTCCTGATCCACCAGCCGGATGGTTTGGGATCCCACCACGGCGATATCGGCTTTTCCCTTTAGAAAATCCACATCTTTTTTCTCTTTCACCCCAAAGCCCAGGGCCAGAGGGAGATCCGTGGCTTTCCGGCATCGCGCAAGATATGTTCTCAGCTGTTCGGAAAAATCCGTATCCACACCGGTCACCCCTTTTCTGGCCACGCAATAGATAAAACCCTTACCAAAGGAGGCAAGATATTTCATCCGCTCATCGGGCGTAGTCGGAGAAAATATGAAGATCGGAACCAGGTTGTGTTCTTCCATGGCATCGAGGTAATCCTTCCCTTCTTCCGGAGGAAGATCCGGCACAATCGCACCTTTAATACCGGTTTGGGCCATTGCTTGAGTAAACCTCTCCGCCCCGTATTTAAAAAGAATATTGTAATAACTCATAAAAAGAAACGGTATGTCAAACGATCCGGTAACCTTTTGGGCAAAATCCATGCAGTTTCGGACCGTTGTATTCCTTGAAAGAGACTTTTGATTGGCATGCAGAATTACCGGGCCGTCTGCAATGGGTTCGGAAAACGGGATTTGCAGCTCCATCAGATCCACACCTGCGTTGACCATGGACTCTATGATGTTGAAACTATCATGAAATGTAGGATACCCCAGAACGATATGGGTCATTAACAGGATCTCTTTTTTTTTGAGGCCGTCTTTTAGGTACGCTTCAACCATGATATTCCTCTGCTTTTTCCTTGATAAATTCCTGCCACTTGGGGTCGGCAAATGCATCGGCAACGGTAAAAATATCTTTATCTCCTCTGCCGGATTGATTGATCAGAATAATATCCTCTTCAGGCATGGTCGGGGCCTCTTTAAATGCCTGTGCAAAGGCATGGGACGACTCTAAGGCCGGAATCAATCCCTCTTTTTTAATCGTCAGCGAAAGGGCATCTACGACCTCCCTGTCGGTTGCCGCCTCGAATCGGATACGACCGCTTTCTGAAAATTGTGCCAGGATCGGCGATACCCCCACATAATCCAATCCCGCTGCAACACTGTGAGTCTCTTTCATCTGACCGTCCGTGTCCTGCAAAAAATAGGTTTTGTATCCCTGGGCCACACCGATGCTTGCATCCGTGGAACACAGGCGTGACGCATGCTTGCCGGTGTGCAGCCCTTTTCCCCCGGCTTCAACCCCTACAAGCTCAACCGGATCGTCCAGGAACGCCTTGAATATCCCCAGGGCATTTGAACCCCCTCCCACACATGCATAAATACGGGCAGGCAGTCTGCCCTCTTTTTCCAAAATCTGTTTGCGAGCCTCTTTTCCAATAATCGATTGTAAAAAAGCCACCATTTCCGGGAAAGGATGCGGACCGCAGGCGGTTCCCAGCACATAATGTGTGGTATCCATATTCGTCACCCAGTCCCGAAATGCCTCATTAATGGCATCCTTTAAGATCCGGGTCCCTTCCCGCACGGTAACCACGTCTGCGCCCAGTCGCTCCATCCAGAAAACATTCGGGCGCTGCCGCCGGACATCCACTTCGCCCATATAGATGGTACATTTGAATCCAAACCGTGCGGCCATGGTGGCGGTGGCCACTCCGTGCTGGCCGGCGCCGGTTTCCGCAATAACCCGCGACTTTCCCATTCGTTTTACCAAAAGCCCCTGCCCCATAACATTGTTGGCCTTGTGGGCGCCGGTGTGGTTAAGGTCTTCTCTTTTAACATAAATGCGCGCACCTCCGAAATGCCGGGTAAGATTTTCAGCAAAGGTTAACGGTGTGGGCCTGCAGGAATAGGTTGACATGATCTCCACATATTCTTGCCAAAACTCGGGGTCATTTTTTGCCTTTTGAAAGGTTTCCGCAAGCTCATCAAAGGTGGCGATAAGAATTTCGGGAAGATACGCTCCCCCGAATCCTTCATAGTATCCTCTATCTTTCATCGTACAACCTCCTAACCGGGTGTGAATCAAGACTGTTGTTTGTTAAGATTGCCATGGGTCACCTCGTTTCTCCCTTAACCCTGAAACCTGACACCTGAAACCTGAAAAAAAGGATTGGGGCCACGGTTTGTCAATAGACAAGGATCAGCGTTTCCCAAGGGTCTTGATGTACACCCCTTACGAATAAGCGCCCAATTCCTGTGAAAAAACAAACTGATCCGTTCTACAATACAGTTCTGAATAAATACCGTTTTTTGCCGGTTCAAAGTGCAGGAACCGTTTTACCATAAGAATCGGGGTGCCCGGTGTAATCTCTAAACTCTCGACCTTTTCCCCGGTTACATAGCCTATCCTGAAATTTTGTTTTCCGCCAATGGGCTGCAGGTAGTAATATTCATCAACAATTTGTGAAAGAGATCTGTCTGACAGCTCGATTCTGTCTATGTTTGCAAACAGGGTCTCGTGAAGATAAATATCCTCGATAAGAACCGGGACCTTATCCACCCGGCTGAGCCTGGAAAAAAAATGTGCCTTTTTGTTGGCAAACGGATTCTCCGCGTCGTCTTCAATGGATTTCAAGGTGATTGTTTGCAAAATAGATGTGGTAACCGATATCCCTTTTTTATGAAATGATGAGAGCGTTCCAGCCAGTGAAAAAAGATCAATCTCTTTTTGATCTTCGCAAACAAAGGTACCCGAACCTCGCTTTCGGACAAGAATTCGTTTGCGAACCAGTAAATCGGTGGCCTGCCTTGCCGTGGGCCGGCCGATACCGTAACGCACGGCAAGACTGTTTTCCGAAGGAATCCTTGACCCTGACGGGTATTTTGCCGAACGTATGTCGGCCAACAGGATATCCGCCAGTTGGCGGTATAATGGAATCGGTGATTTTGAATTCAACATAAACATATCTTGACAGGCATTGGTCAAGTTGTCAAGACAATTTTACATTTTAAAATCCGTAATCCGTCAATAAACAATATAACAATGTCAAAAAATTAACAAGATACCCTTGTTTCAGAAATCGGAATGAACGCATTTGATTCACAAGACAGGTATAACGCTCCACCGCAGCGCATATTTCTTTCCAACCGGATGAAACTTGTGCGTCCCTGTTTCGCCGCTTCTCCGGTGTTGACAGATCGACTCTGTTTATATAGATTGATTTTTTAAAAAATCTTTAATGAAAAAGGAATATTAATCATAAAGATGCTGGTCGTTCAAATCTCAAGATCTCATCCATGAACTCTTTGACCCCACAAAATATTTTTCGTTCCAAGTTTAAGAAATTGTTGGGTAAGTCTCCAGATAATTCTCGTATTACCATCGGTGAAATCCTGAAACGAAAAGGCATTATTACCGAAAAACAACTCCAGGAAGCCCTAAAGGTACAAAAAGAAAAACTTTATACCCTGGGCAAGGCCGTTCGATTAGGGCAGATCATCGTTGAACTCGGTTATGCCACCGAAAAAGAACTGGTCAAGGCGGTAAATATTGGATATCAGATTTCCGTTAAAACGCTGTCTGACGACATAAAAGGACTTGTCACAGATAAGCGGGGAGGCTTTGTCGAAGGTCTTCCTTCGCCCCGTATCCCTATTTGGCTTCAGTTTTTCGCTGCAACCATGGTCATTATTATCATCACTATTTTTGTGATGAGTTTTTTTATGTTAAGCCAGCAAAAAGAAAGACTTTACCGCCAAACCGTTAAGATCGGAAAGGTCAGCCTGAACTATTTTAGCAGCAACTCTGCGGTTCCCCTTCTGGAAGACAATATTTTAAGGCTCAATACGTTGATAAAGAATGCAACGGATGTTGAGGAGCTTGTTTATGCCATCATCGTTGATCGCAGTCAGATTATCAAAGCACATACCCACACAGCCAAAATCGGAGAGACCTTTGAACCGTTCGCGCCCATGGGAGATGTAACAAAAGAACAAAATGTTACTTATTTTAATTACCACTCAGCATCGGGTAAACATATTTTGAATTTAACGCGTCCCGTTCTATTTAAAAACAAAAATCTCGGGCAAGTTCATGTCGGAGTTTCCATCGATTTTATTAAAAATTTAATCAACAAAGCTCGTGTGACAATTCTGGTGATAACATTTTTTATCATCCTGTTAGGAAGTGCGGTTGCAGTGTGGATCGGATTTCATTTCTCCCGCCCTATTTCAAATCTCGTTATGGCAACCGGTGAAATCGCTTCGGGAAATTATCAGCACAAAATAATACTGGCAAGAAATGACGAACTCGGAAAACTGGCCACCGCCTTTAACCGTATGGGAGATGAACTCTGGAAGAACTCTCTCATGCAAAAATCCTTCGGCAAATATATCGGTTCCGAAGTTCTTGAAATGATCCTGGCCAATCCCGAAAATAACTGGCTTAAGGGCCATAGGAATGAAGCAACCATTGTGTTCACCGATATCAGAGGATTTTCATCATATTCAAAGCTCAAAGAGCCTGAAGAAATCGTTGAAAGTCTGAATGAATATTTTGAAATTGCCACCCAGGCAATACAGGATCATGGCGGATATGTGGATAAGTTTATCGGTGATGCGGTGTTGGGAGTTTTTGGGGTCCCGGTTTATCACAAAGACCATGTGGAGAGGGGAGTAATGGCTGCAAGCGACATGCAGAAGAAGTTTATGAGCAAACCAAATAACGGAAATAACCTCCTTCAATCCGTAGGTATCGGAATTCATACAGGAGTTGTTGTATCCGGCAATATCGGATCACAAGACAAAATGGAATATACGGTAATTGGCGAAACGGTGAACCTGGCCGCACATCTGAACAGAATCGCCAAGCCCGGTGAAATTATTATCACGAAAAGTGTTTATGAAAATATTGAAGACAGGATTATCGTGGAACCGCTACCGCCCAGGCATATCAAGGGCAAAACAAAAGCGGTTCAAGCGTTTAAGTTGCTTGGCATAAAGGACTAGCGCAATGCAACAATATGTAAATAGAAGGCAAACCATTTTCAGCACTGTTTTTCTATTGTTTCTTTTATTGCTTGCCGCCTGCATCACTAGTGCCCAGTCCCGTCAAAAGGTTTCCGAAATCGGCCTTAATGACGACTTTATCATTGTCACGGCAACTGTCAAAGACACCCTTTCTTCCCTGGCCGCGGAATACTTGAACGATCCCTCCAAAGGGTGGCGAATCGCTGAATTTAACCATATCAAAACTCTGACTCCCGGACAGGAACTGATTATCCCCTTATCCTTCTTTAATAAGGGCGGCCTTAAATCCGGAGGGTATCAAACCGTCCCGATTTTATCATATTACAGATTATCCAAAAACAAACCAAGCAAATCAGCAATCACCCGGGACGACTTTAAAGCCCAAATGAAATATTTGAAGGACAACGCCTATCATGTTATCACGCTGGATCAATTATTAGGCTTTCTCGATTATCGGGAACAGATACCTGAAAAATCTGTTGTAATTACATTTGACGACGGGTGGATCTCAACATATGATATCGCGTTCCCCATTTTAAAAGAATATGGTTTCCCGGCCACAATTTTTATTTATACCGATTTTGTCGGCGGCGGAAAAGCCATGTCCTGGGAACACATCCAAAAGCTTTCACAAGCCGGGTTTGATATACAATGCCAGACCAAAACCCATCGAAATTTGACTGTGTTAAAAAACAAGGAGTCGTTTAAACAATATTTCAATTCCCTTGAATTGGAAATAAGTTACCCCAAAAAGTTGCTCCAAAAGAAACTGAATAAAGAATGCAACTGTCTGGCATATCCTTACGGTAAAACCAACAATCTTGTCATTGCCATGTTGAAAAAATACGGCTACCGAGCCGCATTCACCGTTGATAATAAATCGAATCCGTTTTTTATTGATAAATATAAGATCGGTCGTTCGGCAATATACGGCAAATACAATATTGAAAAATTTAAAAATAAACTGTCCGTATTCCAAGACATGGAATTGAAATGAAAAGAGTGTTCACCATATATTCTGTGTTAATCGTTCTGTTTTTTTTCACCGGATGCGCCGGTGTGTGGGAGTTTTTCGGAGATATCGCCGATAAGCTTTCAGAAAGAAAATCCGAAAAAGCACCCAAGGTTACCAAAGGCTTGCCCGCTTCTTATTACCTGGAAAAATCGTCGAAATATGAAAAAAATGACGAGTTGCAAACCGCTCTTTTTTACCTGCAAATAGCCGGCACACTGGATCCGGACAGTACAAAAATTCATGAAAGGATTGCCACCTTAAAATCCGCCGTCGATCATAAGGCCGGCCAGCATTTTACAAGGGGCGTAGGATTTTTCAAAAAAGGAAGAATCAAAGACGCTCGAAAGCAGTTTCTGACAACGTTACGATATGCCCCGGATCATAAAGATGCCTTAGACTATCTAAAAAACAAGTTACATCCAAAAGAATACCGAACTTATAAAGTAAAAGACAAAGATACCCTTAGAGATATTTCAAAGAAATTCTATAAAGATCCTTCAAAAGAGTTTGTGATCGCTTATTTTAACAATCTTAAAACGGGCGGCAAACTCGTACCCGGTACAGAGCTTGAACTTCCCATCCTTGAATCAGAAATTAGCCGGCCCCCAATTCATCATATCCCTAATGAATTGGCAAAAGCGGAAACCCTTTTGAAGGAAAAACGATATTCGGAGGTGCTAAGGATTTCAGAAAAGATTCTTGAATATGATCGGTTCAACCAAAAGGCATCTGATCTGAAAAATTCTGCCTGTTACCGGATTGGGTTGGAGTTGATCGGACAAAAAAACTATCCGGAAGCCGTAAAGATGTTCAAAAAGGTGACTCCCGGATATCAGGGGGTTGAAGAAGCCATGCAACAGGCAATCAACAAACAGTTGCTCAAAGCTGAAGACCTTTTAAAACAAAAACAATATGAGAAAGCATTAGCTGTTGCAGGAAAGATTTTAGATAATGACAAATCCAACACGGCAGCTAAGAATCTGATCAACACCGCTTTTTGCCAACAAGCCAGGAACTTGATCATTCGGAAGGATTATACCAAAGCATTACAAGTCCTTACCAAGGCAGACCCTGAATATGACTGCGTTAAAAAAACCATATCCGATGTTTACACAGCGAAGAAGAAACAGGCTGAAGTCCATTACCTCAACGGTGTCAAACATTTTCTGAACGAAGAACTGGAAAGCGCCATAACGGAATGGGAAAAGACCTTGACCCTGAATCCGGGGCACAAAAAAGCAAAACAGAATATTAATAACGCCCGAAGCTTGTTAGAAAAATTAAAAAAGGTCAGGTAGACTAGCCGATAAGCCGCCTCCTTGACCTGTTTTATCCTTGTGAAACAAAATCGTGTATGTTGCCCCTCTAATTTTGAAGGATCCGGTTTTCTGAAGATTTTCTAATTTAAGGAAAATTTTTCCCCCAAACATGTTACTCAATGAAGATGAAATTTAACCCTTGGCTTGAAGAACGATTACTTGAGGTTTTCGATTTTATCTATACAAGATGGCCACAACCATTCCCCGGTAAAAAACGACTGAAACAGTGTAAAATTGTTTCACATCGGGGAGAGTATGATAATCAGACGGTTTTTGAAAATACGATCCCTGCATTCGATCGAGTAAGAGAAGCCAGCGTGTGGGGGATAGAATTTGATGTTCGTTGGACCAAAGATCTGCAACCGGTTGTTTTCCATGACCGGACCCTTCAAAGAGTGTTCAAGTCCGATATAGAGGTAAACAAGGTAACCCTTTCCGAGTTAAAACAACAGTATAATTTGATTCCCTCTCTTTCCGAAGTCATTCAAAAGTATGGCAAACTCTTACACCTTATGGTTGAGATCAAGAAAGAAGAATATCCTGATCCCGTATATCAAAATAATGTGTTGAAAAATCTTTTTGATCCGCTCACGCCTCGAATTGATTTTCATATCATTTCTCTGCGGCCTGAAATGTTCACGTTGATCAACTTCGTACCTTCGTCAACATTTCTTCCCAGCGCCCGGCTCAATGTGAAACGGTTAAGCGATCAGGCGCTTTTGAACAACTACCGGGGAATTACAGGACACTATTTTTTAATCATCGACACCATACTGAAAAAACACCATCAGCAGAATCAATGCGTTGGAACCGGGTTTATTGGTTCTAAAAACTGTTTATTCCGTGAGCTCAACAGGGGGGTAAACTGGATGTTTTCAAATAATGCAGTAGAACTTCAAAACATATGCAATTCGCTTCTGGAACCAGAATCAGTGTAAAAAAACACATAACTTGATGCTGGATACTGGATTCCGGATTTTAACAAAAATAAAGTTGTCCTTTGTTTTTGTCTTTCATTCAACATTTTTACCCCGCCTGCCCAGTTAAACCAGAAATTTGTTTAACCGGGGTGAAAC
>CAZIIV010000033.1:0-2964 GCA_964539365.1 uncultured Desulfobacteraceae bacterium
GGGAAAGAGTGCTCATGGATATGGATGATCGCCGGGAAATGGAAGCGGCTGCCAAATAAGCATAAAAAATATTTGGCATAACGCTTTGAGACAATCATAAAAATAAAAAGGGGCTCTGTATTCAGGAGTCCCTTTTTGTTTACTTTGAAGCGTTTTGAATTGACTTTGACGTTTTCTTGCTCCATGACGCACTGCAATTGAAATCATGGAATAGTTGTGTTAAACTAATCTAAAAATAGTGCCCACCCATAAATGAGGTGCAGTATGAACCGTACAGAAATTGAATATGCTCTACAAAGTTGCGAGTTTTTCGGGATGCTGGGAAAAGATGAGATATCCGAAATCGCCGGTCTTTGTCAGGTGAATACGTATCGAAGTTGTGAATCTGTTTTTCAACAGGGTGATCACGGAGAGCATCTTTACATCATTGTTCAGGGCCGTATCCACCTTGAAAGATCCATAGATTTGGGAAAACATAAGGGGAACATCGTCATCGAAGCCCTTGGCAAGGGAAGGGTTTTGGGGTGCTGGTCTACGCTTTTGGATATTCCTCATACCCTTATGTCCTCGGCCATCTGTCAAAAACCGACAACGGTCCTTGCTATAAAGGGCTCGGATTTAAGACGGATTATGATCGGCAATACCGAACTTGGATTTAAGTTAACGGAAAAACTTTGTTTTTTACTCCGGGACAGAATACAAGCTGCATACGGGGCGATGGAGAAAATATAGCGGTCATAACTCTTTTTCCGTTTCAATAATTCGTTTACTTGTATATATCCAGAAACTGAACGTTCCTGATTTGCAACCTTGTTTTGATAATCTTAGCAATCCGTTTCATAAACAAAAAGCCCATTTCGCAATTTTGAGACAAAAGTGCCTCCAACTCTTCTGCTTTCCAGGCAAAGAGCTTTGTATCCGTAAGAACTCTGGCGGAAGTCGTATAATTTTTTTCTTCAGTATCCACTAAAGCGGAAAATCCTAACATCATCCCCTGTGTAATATTGTCAATCAATATCCGGGTACTGGAATTTTTCTCAATCTCAAGTCCTACTTTTCCATCTATAACCGCATAGAGCCTCCCGGCGTCATCGCCTTCCCTGAAGATGTAATCACCACTCTTATACTCGATGATGTCTGTAATTTTTACTAAATTTTCCAACATGGAATCATTGAGATAATTTAACTGGTTGATTGATTTCAACCCATTTAAATCAGCCATCTTTTTCCCCCTCTTTTCCGAAAGATGCGTATTCAAGTCATAAAATTGAATTGAACACCTCGCAAGTCCGGCATAATTTCATCTTTTCTTTCCAACTCTTATAAATAATGCCGTCACAAATTGTGCCGTTAATAAACCAGCACATCTTTCCGGCCTGAAACTCCCATGCCGGGCACTGTTTTTTCTTCTCGGGAGGACATTTATTGATGACCCAGCACTGCTTAAGTACTTTTCCACTTCCTCTTATCCTGGAAATCAAAAAAAACATTTGCCGCTCCACATGAGCAGGTACCGACCGCCAGCCCTGCTCGTAGCTGTGAACAGCCTTAATAGATACGCCCAGAAGCTGGGCCATTTGCTTCTGCGTCTTGTTCAGCCGTTTGCGAAAGTGCGAGAACTCTTTGCTGTCCATGGACTCCTCCCGGATCATTCCTGTTTATAGGATTATCATAAAAAAGTTTATTGCGGACCATGACACAAAGTGGTAATGCATAGATGGCACAAAGTGGCAGAAGATGTCAATAAAATGTTTTATCCAAGATATGTTTGTGTATGTCTGAGGAGAGAAGTATGAGAATCAAGATATTGCCGGATAATGATTTGGCGATACATGAATTAAAGTCTTTAACTAAAAATGTGAACGTCGAGGCTTTCCCGCCTCCGGGTCGGATACCCTGCCCCGCTTTTTACGGAATTTGGAACCTGGAAATCCGCTTTAGAAGCAGTGTCAAGGGGTGACGGCTTTGTAAAAAGTCCAATTTCTGCGTTGCGCTTGGTTCCGTGTTCACTGCGGCGTACATAAGTATCCCGCATTCCACGAAATTCGCGACGCCTTTTTATCCCCATAGATTTATGCGGGGGAACTGAACTTTTTACTTTGCCGTCTCAATTTTGACTTTTTAAGAGTTCTTCGAGGGGTAACGGCAACAGAAGCTGCGGCTTAACGTTTGACGATTTACGCCTGCCGGCTCCGTCAGTCCGGTAACCCGCATGTTTTTATTCTTTTTCAAAATCATCTTTTGAAGCACCGCACACCGGGCATTCCCAGTCATCGGGCACATCTTCCCATTTTGTTCCGGGCTCCACGCCATTATCGGGATCGCCCTGTTCCGGATCATAAACATAACCGCAAACCGTGCATACATACTTATCCATTTTAAACCTCCTTCTTTGTTGCCTGTTGTTTTGACTTCTTAGATAAAACCGAATCTGGTGAAAAATATCATCGGTGTGTTGAGATGTTGCCTCTATTCCATGAGAACAGTTGCCGCCGCCAGGAAAAGATCCGAATCCCGAAGTACACCTACCAGTTTGTCGCCTTCGAATACCGGTAGAACCGTGACTTTATTACGGTAAATCATTTTCAACGCATCTAAAAAACCTGCATCTGCATCTATGGTTCCTCTTAATTTTAGCATAACGTCACCTACCCGGGTCTGAGCATTTTGTATGACCCTTGATCTGAATCCTTGCTTTGAGCTGTCCATATCGTGGGCATCGGCCTCGGCAAAGGCCATGGAGATTCCTAACGCCTGCAATTTTCCACTGATTCCTCCGGCAATCTCGGAAATCAGAACCTTAAGAATGCTTTTAAAATCCAAAATCCCTACAAGTTTTCCATGCTCGTCAAGAATAAGACTCGTCCTATGTCCGGCCTCCGTACATTTTCCGGTCTCCACCTGGCAGTATATTCGCATTAATTCAGGCACTGCTTCTTTGAGAAGTTTATCAGTTGTTGTTAC
>CAZIIV010000033.1:3064-21287 GCA_964539365.1 uncultured Desulfobacteraceae bacterium
TGCCGGCAGGGTCCGGCAAATCCCAGTCCAATGATTGGGTCCCGGGTATGAGTGGGCATTCTTCCTGACAGCCCATGCTGATGATCATATCCGGTCGCAACTCCGAAACGGCTTGGCTCAGAGATCGGGTTCTGCGAAAGGCCATGTCAACCCCTTTTTCCTGCATGGCCTTTACCATGTCAGGATTTATGTGATCTGCGGGGTCGCTCCCTGCGGAAACGGCTTCAATTTTATCTCCGGCCAGATATTGAGTAAATGCTGAGGCCATCTGGCTGCGACAGGCATTTTCTCGGCACATGAACAATATTATTTTTCTGGCCAAAAAAGGCTTTAAAAGACCCGCCACCGCATCTCGGACTTCATCACGCACTGTGGGATACTTTTCCATATCTCCGCGATGTTCTATCCGCCAATAAGTGAGCTTCCCCTCATAACTTGCTGCGACTGCATCAAAAAAATATTGAGCCGTCAAATTAACCCCTTCGAAGAGATTTTTTCCTTTCGTGGCCCCGAGGGCCAGTAGAAATCCTCGCCTCATTTTCCCCCCGGGATCCTCGATATTCAACCTGTATTTTCGGGACCACAGGGTTTGACTCCTGTCAATAAGCGCCTTGAGCTGTGCGGTAACATTGTAAAAATATATCGGAGAGGCTGCCACTATCACATCGGCTTCACGAAGCAAGGGATAGATTTCACATGTCATATCGTCGTCTTGAGTAATACAGTGACCCTTCTTTTCGCAAAAACCACAGCCCTTGCATGGAAGAATATTTTTTTCAGCCACTTCAACAATATGTGTCCGGGCTCCTGATTTTTCAGCCTCGTTCATAAACGTATTAAGAAGAAATTGAGTGTTCCCTTTTTTTCGCGGGCTTCCCTGTAATCCTAACATAAACATGTCAATTTAACCATTCCTGAACTATTTAATTTGATATTCCGAAAACAGGCAAAATAATCTGAAAAATGGGCAACCGCTGGGAAAATAGCAATCGCACTATGCCGTTGCGTCCAGGGAACATTGCGTAAAATCTATTTTTTTTCCGCAACTGTCACACACGTGCGTCTTATCAAATTCATCTGAAAAAATTTCTTTTTCTTCACCGCATTCAGGACACTTACAGGTAAACGAGCTAAGATGCTTAAAATTTTCAAAACCCGGGCAATGCTTAGGTGTCGTCATAATATCCTCCTTTATGCTTTCCATAATCCATGGATATTGCAGTACTCACGGGCGGTGATCTGGTCCGCAGTCACATTGAAGGTTGCTTCGGGAGTTTCTCCGGGATTGAGATACTGACGGTATGTCTTTCCATCCGCAATGATTTCAACCCATTGTATCCAGTGTTTCTCCTCCATGGGGTGGGGAACTTCTCCCACCTTAACCTTCACACCACCCTCAACGGTTTCAATGACCGGGACATGCTTCTCCTTGGCCGCGTCAACCGTATTTTCAACCAGCAAACTCATGGGTTTGCCGCAGCACACAAGGTTGCCTTTGCCGGCATGGAGCACTTCAACGATATTACCACATACGCCACATTTGTACACTTCGAGTTTTTTGGCCATTCTTATCTCCTCCTTTTAAAAATATCATCATTTCTTTTATAAGTATATCAAAATTTGTGCCAAGATTGAAAAGGGTATAAATTTATCAGTAATATCTTAAAAACTAAGGGGGTTATAATTTATTGATCCCAAAGAAAAACCCGTACCGTATCATATCTTTTTATGATACAGGCTTGTCTCACCGTACAGATCTGAGACGAGGATAATTAAAATTGCCCATAATATGGCTTTAAAAAATATCCCATATTTATTCCTTACCGTATACCTGGTTTCAGGTGTCAGGTTTCAGGAGCCAGCGCCTCTGTTCATCATTCCTGACACCTGAAACCTGAAACCTTAAAATATGGAACAAAGATGGGATTAATCCGCCAAAGTTCGGTGGCGGATTAAAATTCCATCTGTATACACGGCGATTTTCACCTCCCCAGGTCTGAGACAATTCACACAATATTTTTACTTCTTGCCAATTACGGTGCATGAAAGTCTATTTATAGATCAACCGGGGGGTCTCCATGATCACCCTGGTATCCGCAGGAACAGATTCCGTTATCCAGACATTTCCTCCGATTACGGAACGCGAACCGATTACGGTGTCACCGCCCAAAATCGTAGCGCCGGAATAGATAATAACATCATCTTCTATTGTGGGATGGCGCTTCTTTCCTCTCAACCGATCCCCGGCATTTTTGGGAAGTGAAAGGGCACCCAGAGTGACTCCCTGGTAAATACGCACGTTTTTACCGATTACCGTGGTTTCACCGATCACTACCCCCGTTCCATGATCAATCACAAAACTTTCCCCGATTTCAGCCCCCGGATGAATATCTATACCCGTTAAACTGTGGGCATGTTCCGTCATGATGCGGGGAAGAAGGGGCACTTTAGATAAAAAAAGCTTATGGGCCGCCCGATATACGGTTATGGCATATATACCCGGGTAGCTGAAAATAATCTCGTCATAGCTGTTTGCGGCAGGGTCTCCGTCATATGTTGCCCGCACATCCGTTGCCAATGTTTTTCTTATGGATGGAATAGATTCCAGAAATGCAAGCGCACTCTTTTGGCCCTGTTCTTCGCATTCTCTGCACGGCAAATCGTATCTAAAGCAGTCATGCCTCATGCTGTGGGTAATTTGCTCGCAAAGCATATCAAACAGAACGGAAACGGATTGTCCGATGTTGTATTTCAGGTTGACAGGATCGATCTTTTCTCTGGTAAAATACCCCGGGAAAAGAATTTCCCTTAATTTATTTATGATATCAACAACATATCCTTCCGATGGAATCGGCTCATAATCCACATGGGTGAAGCAGTCACTGTCATCACAATTTTCGATGATGTTTTCTACAATTCCCGGTAGCTTTTCCCTGTGTTGGGATAAGGATTCCATATCTGTTTTGCAGGTGTGTCGTCTTTCTTTTTTATTGTTATCCATCTGATAAAGCCTCATTAAAAATCGTCAACTCAGGCACCTCTCCATTACCCGGATCATTTTTTCCAAAAGGGTGACATATTTCGAAGGTTTTCAATAACTGGCGGAAGTTTTTCTACGATAAAATCGATTTCTTCTTCCGTATTGTAGATACCCAGGCTGAATCTTATGGAACCGTGTGCGGCCGTAAACGGGACGCCCATGGCGCGCAACACATGAGAAGGTTCAAGAGAACCTGACGTGCATGCGGAACCTGAGGAAGCGCAAATACCCAATTCATTCATCATTAAAAGAATCGATTCTCCTTCAACATATTCAAAGCTGATGCTTGTGGTATTCGGAAGTCGATTCTCCGGATCTCCGTTTATCATGGCATTTGGGATTTGCTTCAGTAATTCACTTTCAAGCTTGTCTCGTAGTTTTCCGACATGTGTTGTCATCTCGCTCATGTGGTTTGCCGCCAGTTCCGACGCCTTTCCAAGCCCGATAATGTAGGCGACATTTTCGGTTCCGCCTCGACGGCCGTTTTCCTGATGGCCACCGATAAAAAACGGAGAAAACCGGGTTCCTTTACGGACATAAAGAGCACCGATTCCTTTGGGTGCATGAATCTTATGTCCTGAAACAGACAGCATGTCTATTTCTGAATTGCTGACATCGATGGGCAGCTTACCCACAGCTTGAACCGCATCGGTATGAAAAATAATGCCTTTGTTCTTTACAACCTGTGATAGTTCTTGGACCGGAAAAATCATACCGGTTTCGTTGTTTGCCCACATAATGCTGACCATGGCGGTGTCATCGGCAAGGTTGTTGTAAAGATAATCGAGGTCAAGCCTTCCCTTTCGGTCAACCGGAACAAATGTGACCCGGTAGCCTTTCTTTGAAAGATGCTCAAACAAATTCTTTACGGCAGGATGCTCTACCCGTGAGGTTATAATATGTTTTTTATCGGGGACAGACGAGATTCCCGAATGAATAGCGGTACTGTCACTCTCGGTTCCACAACTGGTAAACATGATTTCATCGGGTGATGCGTTGATCAACGATGCGACCTTTTCGCGTGCTTCCTTGATCTTAAGTGCTACGTTTCCGCCAAAAGAATGCATGCTGGAGGGGTTGCCGTAAACCTCGGTCAAATAGGGAAGCATGACTTCCAGAACTTCCGGAGCGACCCGTGTGGTTGCGTTGTTATCCACATATATGATTTTCATTGGTTCACCTCTTCTACCACAATTTCAGGAGAAACCAGTTCCTTTATCCTTGTTTCCACATAATGTTTCAACGTCACTTGAGAGGCGCTGCATGTCGAGCACGTGCCGCGTAATTTGACGAAAACCGTATTATCGGCAAAATCAATAAATTCAATACCGCCGCCGTCTTTTTTGAGTTGAGGTCTGATTTCACGTTCCAATGTCTCTTCGATGAGCTTGATTTTCTGGATATTGGTCATTCCCGAAGGTCTGGTCTTCTCCGTTACGGGTATGCCCATAACAGATTCAATGATCTCCTGAATTTTATCGTGGCAGCTCTCACATCCACCGCCTGCTTTAACATAATCCGTGACATCCTGGATGGTTTTCAGGTTGTTTTCCTTAACCGCCTTTTGGATTTCAAGATCCGTGACCCCAAAGCACTCGCATACAATTTCACCCTCAACCCGTTTTTCCGGTTCGCCCCGGTAATTGGCGATTGCTTTTTCCAAAGCATTACGGCCCATAACACTGCAGTGCATCTTTTCCTTTGGAAGTCCGCCAAGATATTCTGCGATATCCTTATTTGTAACTTTTTCCGCTTCTTCTATT
This sequence comes from uncultured Desulfobacteraceae bacterium, assembly GCA_964539365.1. Taxonomy (GTDB): domain Bacteria; phylum Desulfobacterota; class Desulfobacteria; order Desulfobacterales; family UBA11574; genus S5133MH16. The sequence goes on from CAZIIV010000033.1 coordinate 7,868, forward strand.
GTAATTCCCTTGATCATTTCGGTCAGAGCCGAAGATGACGCAATGGCACTTGCACAACCGAAGGTTTGGAATTTTGCATCGCTGATTCTTTTGTTTCCGTCAATTTTTAAAGTGAGTTTTAAAGCATCACCACATGCCAGTGAGCCCACTTCGCCAACCGCATCAGCGTTTTCTATCACGCCCACATTTCGCGGATTTAAAAAATGATCTTTTACTTTTTCGGTATATTCCCACATGGTGTCCCCCTGCATGTGTATACAAAATGAACCCTGATAATTGTTTTAAAAAAATACTTCTATGAAAAAAATAAGGCAGGAAAGGGCTGAAAATCGTCTCATATTTGTGGTTGATACACAGTTGTATCATGAGACAGGTATAAAAATTATTCGTTAAGAAATAAATTCCCTGTTCAGAAGTCTAATATGCCCCATTTCCTCTTCACCATTTTTGACTATTGCTTCATCTTGCATTCCTTATCCCACTCGGGGCAGGCTTTCTCCATGTCGGTATGATATTTGAGCATACAATCACTACATTCCATCTCGACGTTTGGAACATCACCGAATCTCTCTTTAATTTCCTCGGCGGTCAGATGCGAAACCGCGCTGCATCCGCACTGAGGGCATGATGTTTGAATCTTGTAATGTTTTTTAGGCATGTTTTCTCTCCTTTTTAACGCGTTAAAAGTTATTCGCCAAATTCTTTCCTGTAATAAAAAAATCGCTGTTAAGTATTATTTTCAAATGCAATGCTCATGCCAAAATATGTCAAATTTCTTTGATCCCATGTTCTGGCACGGTTATTGTATCATGAATATTTTGTTCGATTTCAGATTATGGTGGTGATAATAAAAATCCGGCCCAGAAAGGGTAGAACTGGCATGTGCCTCCGAGAGAAAGTTTAAAAATTCCGATCCGGGATTCCAGGATATCAAGTTTAAATAAAGTAAAGGCAGCTGATGAAATACCGAAAAGAAAAAGATTCATTAGGAACCATAGATGTGTCTGAAAATGCTTATTTTGGGGCAAGCACACAACGGGCGGTTGAAAATTTTCCTGTAAGCGGACTAAGATTTCCCTTATCATTTATCTATTCCCTTGCACTTCTAAAAAAATATGCTGCCATGGTAAACACCGAGCTGGGCCTGCTGGATAAAACGTTATCCCATGCCATTGGCATATCTGTACAGGAGGTGATTGACGGAAAATTTGATGACCAATTTGTGGTGGATATTTTCCAGACAGGGTCGGGCACTTCCACAAACATGAATATGAACGAAGTTATCGCCTCAAGGGCAAACCAGATAATTACCGGAAGAAAAGGAGGAAAATCCCCGGTTCATCCCAATGATCACGTTAACTTGGGACAGTCGAGTAATGATGTTATCCCATCGACGATTCATATCACCGCCTTAACTTTGATTAAAAATCATCTGATTCCCTCCCTCGTCATTCTTCAGGAGAGTCTTTTGTTTAAGGCAGCAGAATTTGAGAGTGTCAAAAAAATCGGAAGGACCCATCTCCAGGACGCCGTGCCCATGTTTCTCGGCGATGAGTTCGGGGGCTATGCAAGACAGGTAGCACTCGGGATCAAAAGAATCGAAGCTGTTGAAGATCGCCTTGCAGAGCTTGCCCTGGGGGGAACGGCCGTTGGAAGCGGTTTAAACACCCATCCTGATTTTGCAAAAAGAGTTATTGCGCTGATTTCAGAACATTCAAAACTTAATTTCAAAAAGGCGGAAAATCATTTCCAAGCCCAGGCAGCCCAGGATGCTGCAGTTGAAACCAGCGGGGCCTTGAAAACCATTGCCGTAAGTTTAATGAAAATTTGCAATGACATCCGGTGGCTTGCTTCCGGACCCAGGTGCGGGCTGGGTGAAATATCTATTCCCGCACTTCAGCCCGGATCTTCCATAATGCCCGGAAAAATCAACCCGGTGATCCCGGAAGCCGTGATTCAGGTGGCGGCCCAGGTCATGGGAAACGATACAACGATCATGGTGGGGGGACAGTCCGGCAATTTAGAGCTGAACGTCATGCTGCCGGTGATTGCTTATAATCTTCTACAATCCATAGATATTATTTCTTCCGGATCTAAGCTTTTGGCTGAAAAATGCATCAGCGGCATTGCCGCCAACAGAAAAAAATGCATGGAAAATATTGAACAAAGCCTGGCCATTGCCACATATCTGGTTCCCCATGTGGGTTATGACCGGGCAGCCTTAATTGCAGCCAAGGCCAATGAAAAAGGAAAGAGCATCAGAGAAATCGTACTGGAAGAGAACATCCTTCCTGAAAAGGAATTAAAAAAGATACTTTTTTTCTGAAAACATCCCTGCAAGAAATGGGAAAGAAGTAGAGAATGAGTGAACGTGGGTGAAAATCCCGTAATCTCATCCCGGTTTGCTCTTCAGAGTATTCCCACTCTCCTTGTTTTCAAATATGGCGTTTTGTAAGCAATCCGGCAACTGCTCTCCGGACATTATCCGGAAAGCGGAACATGAAGTTTTCTCCCGCAAAAATTCGGATTTCGAGTGGGTTTTTTTCAAGATTCCGGGTCAGACCCCAGACGTTTCCTGCTATTTCGGCAGCAGAAGGACCGCCACCGACAAGTACGAGATGTTTTCCCATGTCATTTCCTTACTATTTTTCAAAACTTGACGATTCCCTCAATATTTTTAAAGAGTTGCAATAAGCTGGGTTCAAGTCTGATTTTATCATGGCAGGGGTATAAATCAAGACTGTTGTTTGTTAAGATTGACATGGCTATTTGATTTCAGCGTTTACCAGCGGCATTGATTTGCACCCATCAATCAGGAATTAATTTACTGGAAAAATACATATTGGCATAAAGTTTGCTGTATTTATTTTACCAATAAATAAAAATATATATTCGGAGGTTCGATGGCATATGTCTTTAGTTTTTGAACCCATAACCCTGGACAAGCAAAAAGAGTATTCAAAATATTTATCCATGTGTTCGCAAAAAACTTCTGATTACAGTTTTGTGAACTTGTGGGGGTGGGCGGAGGAATATGGACTTACCTGGGCATGGTCGGATAAGCTTGTTTGGATAAAACAGACGGTTCCGCAAGAAGTGTACTGGGCGCCCGTGGGCTCATGGCAGGGTGTTGACTGGACAAGGTGTTTTGATGAACATTTTACCACCAAGACCCTATTCAACCGTGTCCCTGAGTCTTTGCTTGAGTTGTGGAAAGAGAGAGCCAGCCGTTTTATCACCTTTGAGGAATCAAGAGGAGACTGGGATTATCTTTACTCTGCGACGGATCTCATCGAACTCAAAGGCAAACGGTTTCATAAAAAAAAGAATCTGTTGAATCAGTTCAAGAAAAACTATGCCTTTGAATATGTTCCTTTTGGGACTGATATGGTCCAAAAAGCCATGGAAATGCAGGAAGACTGGTGTGTCTGGCGCGACTGTGAGTCATCTGAGGTACTGGCCGCTGAAAACCGTGCCATTTCAAGAACTTTAAGCAAATGGGAACATATGCAAATCCTTACAGGTGGTGCGCTCGTAGTCGATCAAGCAATGGTGGCGTATACCATCGCCGAAATCGTTACAAAAGATACGCTTGTGATTCATTTCGAAAAAGGAAACCCGGACTATAAAGGAGTTTATCAGGCGATCAATCAGATGTTCCTTGAGCATTCGGGAAGTAAAATGAAATGGGTAAATCGTGAACAGGATCTTGATAACCAAGGTCTCCGCAAGGCAAAACTATCATATAATCCGGTGGAGTTTCTCAAAAAATATCGGGTTATCCTTAATGGCGCCTGAACCAATAAATCATTTTCAGCTGCAAAATGGTGTCCGTCAATAAGTGAGCATTTTTGTTCGAGATCGCCGAATCTTTTTTTAAAAATTTGACGTTACCACAATGTGTCATTATCTTTTAAAAAAAAGCTTGTCTGACTAAAACTCGAGATTTTTCAGATTAAGCCAGGGAGACAATCATGGGAAAAGGTAAAAACCCTGTTCACAACAAAGGTTACAGAAATGTCTTTTGTCCATATTACAGAACCTGTCTGGATCATGCAAGTGAACATTATTGGGAATACTGGAGTTGTTTGGAGTGCCGACATAAACAGGAACACGAGTTAATTACGAACGTTCTTTTGTCACCGGCATGCGCTGATCCGTATTACTCCCTGTCACCCTCTTTCTATCGAAAGACAAAAAGCACTGACGAATAACCGTAAGCGTTACACGGATATAGTAAAAGGAGGTGAAATCTATGAAGCGTTTTATGATACCAAGAGTAGCCCACTGTAGCGATGGCTGCCATTTTTAGTCCTGGGTAAGACGTTAAACTGCCCGGACCCCGGGTTTAACAGACCTCTCTTTATCCTCCATTTTCCTGACACAGCAGGTGAGCAAACGATCTAAAACAGGATTTTTTAATATTTTAACTTACAGCGCCATTTAACAAATGGATACCGGATAATCGATAACAAATATCAAAAAAACCACAAAATCTCTTGATCCGGATCATATTGTTGAGGTAGAAAATGAAAGTGTTTTATTATTGAGGAATTGGTAAAAAGTCCGATTTAGACGGTTTTGTGAAAATTCAAATTCAAGGCGTGCAAGTTTTGAAATCATGAGGCGTACTTATCGTACGTTGAATGATTGCGGAATGCAGCACAACGCAGAAGTTGGACTTTTTACGAAACCGTCAATATTGGATAGTATCCATCCATAAAAGGAGGAACCACCCATGAATAAAAAAGTATTAGTGGCGATCGATGATTCCGAAAATGCCGTACGAGCAGTTGAATTTATCGCTAATTTATTTGCAACGGATAACAAGATTACCTTATTTAATGTCATTCCAGACACTGCAGCCCTGTGTGAAATGAACAGTCCCGAGCTAACCCCTTATTTTAAATCCCAACAGAGTTCCTTCTGTTTGCTGGAAGAGAAAAAAAAGGAGCTGGTAAACCACGCGGTACAGAGAGCCAGAAACATACTTATAGATGCAGGATTTGATGAAAACAATATCACTGTGAAGTCAGAATTAAAAAAAAGAGGGGTCGCCAGAGATATCGTTAAAGAAGCCGAGTCCGGCTATAATGTCATTGTCATGGGAAGGAGAGGTATCTCCGGGATCAAGGATTTTATTCTCGGGAGCGTTTCACAAAAAGTGTTCAGCTTGGCAAAAGATATTTCGGTTTTAGTCGTAAATTAGCTTCTGTGAGGAAACCGGTATTCCCTGATATTTCCGTCTCGACTCACAGCCGATTTCTGTATATCAAGCAAATCGGACGGGCATGGATAAGCGACATTCTTTTCCCTTGACAGGGTTACTGTTTTTGTTTGATTATAATACACTTATTTGAGCCGGCCAAAGCAAAAAAGATATTAGCAACAACCCACAGGAGCCCAAAATGGACTATATCAAAATACGATTCATCAGCGATTTTGATCAGCTCGATCCCCAGATCGAAAAAACCATTGATGATATGTTTCGGCCCATACGCCCCATGTTCATGCTGTCCGCACGGAAATGGAAGCCTCAAATGGATATTTATGAAACTCCTGACCAGATTCTTATTCTGGCTGAAATCGCCGGAGTCAAGAAAGAGGACCTGGAATTGGAAATCAGCAAAAAGGCCGTCCGGATTTATGGGAGCCGTGCTGAATTTCCTCGCGGAGAAAACGCAAAATACAGACTGGCTGAAATCCAGTACGGCAGGTTTGAACGCACCTTATACCTTCCCGCTCCCATTGATCCTGAAGTGGTTTCAGCGTCATATTCAAACGGTTTTCTCCAAATCCGACTGGCCAAACCTTCGCTTGATACAAAACGCAAGATACCTATTACAGAAGGATAGTCGTTATTTCGTTTATCCTATTTTCCTTCAAAAAAATGTAAATTGGAGGTCGCCATGACACAGCCTCAGTCATCCAGTGAAATCAAGACGGATAAATTGCCTGAAATTCTTCCTATTCTTCCTATGATTGACGCAGCGCTTTTTCCCAAAATGGTTTTGCCCCTTCTTGTTATACAGGAACGATCCATCCAACTGGTGGATGAAGCCATGTCCCAGAATCGGATCATAGGTCTTGTTGTGGCAAAAGAACCCATTCAGGAAGGCAAGTATACGAAAAAGGATCTGCATGAAGTAGGAACAAGCGCTTTGATCCTGAAAATGGCAAAAACCGAAGACAACAAATTGCAATTGCTTACCCAGGGCATGGAGCGATTCCGGATAAAAGAGTTTATCAAGGGCAAGCCCTACCCCCGTGCCCGGGTTGAGTATATGATGGATGACGATAAGAAGGACAAGGAAACAGAAGCACTGATGTCCAACATTATAAGCCAGTTCACCCGTATTGCAGAGCTGTCTCCGGGGCTGCCCCCCGAAATCATTACCATGGCAAAATCCATACATGAACCGGGCATATTGGCCGATATGGTTGCTTCTACCATCAACTCCAGCCTTGAGGAAAAACAGGCGGTGCTGGAAACTTTTGATGTCAAAAAACGGTTAAAACAAGTGACCCGGATGATTAACTATCAGTTGGAAATCTTAGAACTCGGAAACAAGATACAATCCCAGGTCAAAGGGGATATGGATAAACGGCAAAGAGAATACTATTTGCGGGAACAACTCAAAAAGATCAAGGAAGAACTGGGTGAAAAAGATGAGGCCTCGGTTGAACTTGAAGACTACAAAGCTAAAATCGAGGAAAAAAATCTTCCCGAAGAAGCCCGTAAAGAGGCGGAACGGGAACTGGACCGCCTTTCCCGCATGCACCCGTCTTCTGCGGAATATACCGTGGCATCAACGTATCTGGACTGGTTAACCACCCTCCCCTGGCATGAAAGCACAGAAGACAACCTGGATATAAAAATGGCAAAAAAGGTTTTGGATGACGATCATTACGGACTTAAAAAACCCAAAAAGCGGGTCATCGAATATCTTGCCGTACGCAAACTCAAGCCCGAGTCCAAAGGTCCAATCCTGTGCTTTGCGGGTCCTCCCGGCACCGGCAAAACATCTCTGGGCAACTCCATCGCCCGCGCGTTAGGACGAAAATTTGTCCGTATTTCCTTGGGGGGCGTCAGGGATGAAGCGGAAATCAGAGGACATCGGCGCACCTATGTGGGCGCCCTTCCCGGCCGTATTATTCAGGGAATCCGGAGGGCCGGATCAAACAATCCGGTATTTATGCTCGATGAAATAGACAAAGTGGGAAGCGATTTTCGGGGAGACCCGTCATCGGCCCTGCTGGAGGTCCTTGACCCCGAGCAGAACTTTTCTTTTTCGGATCACTATCTGGATGTATCCTTTGACCTGTCCAAAGTCATGTTCATCACCACGGCGAATATTCTCGACACCATACCTCCGGCGTTAAGGGACCGGATGGAAGTACTGACGCTCTTGGGATATACCCTTGATGAAAAGATTAAAATTGCGACAAAATATCTCATCCCCCGCCAGCGGGATGCTCATGGTCTGAAAGCGAACCAGATATCCTTTACGAAAGGGGCGTTAAAGCAGATCATCACCGGCTATACCCGGGAAGCGGGATTAAGAAATCTTGAGCGGGAAATCGCATCGGTTTGCCGGGGGGTAGCGGCCAATATCGCAGAGGGCGAAATCACGTCTGCTAAAATCAGGGTGGATGATATTGCCAAGTATCTGGGCCCGATTCGCCTGATCTCCGACGTGAAATCAAGAATCTCAACACCCGGTGTGGCTCTGGGATTGGCCTGGACACCCACCGGTGGAGAACTTCTTTTTATTGAAGCCACATCCATGCAAGGGAAAAAAGTGCTTACCCTAACCGGCCAGCTCGGGGATGTAATGAAGGAATCCGCAACCGCAGCGTTAAGCTTTATTCGGACCAATGCGGCATCCCTGAAGATCGATGAAAATTTTTTTGAAAACAGCGATATCCACCTGCACATCCCCGCAGGCGCCATACCCAAGGACGGGCCTTCCGCCGGTGTCACCATGCTTACCGCCCTGGTATCGCTGCTAACCCAAAAAACCATCCGAAAGGATCTTGCCATGACCGGCGAAATTACTCTGAGGGGCCAGGTGCTGCCGGTCGGCGGGATAAAGGAAAAAGTTCTGGCTGCCCATCATGCAGGCATTAAAACTCTGATTCTGCCAAAACAGAACGAAAAGGACCTCGAAGACATATCCGAAAATGTCAAAAAAGAAATTAATTTTCATTTTGTTGGCAAAATGATGGATGTGCTAAAAATGGCATTGGAATAAAAACCCGAGTCCGGAGAATCATGTTTCCAATGTTAAAAAAATAGCCGTCAGATCTTCACGGAAAAGCAAGCTCATTGCTTATGACAAATTCTGATCATTCCAAATCTCGATCACTGCTCTTAATGGTAGCGGGCGCCAAGGGAGCGGTCGCTTCAACTCTTGCAGTTGCAGTAGCGGCACTGCAAAATGACCCGGATATCCTCCTGCCCAGCTTAACCACCCGAAACAGGTTTCCCTACCTGCCGCCGCCCCATGCCGTACACATGGCAGGTTGGGATACTCAACCGGCAAAACTTAGCGATTGTGTCAAAACTTACGGGGTGGTACCTGAAAATATTTGGAAACCGTATCAGTCAACTCTCGATGAAATCTTCATATTCCAGGCCCCGCCCCTGAATCTGGACCTCAAAGCACAGGTCCGACACCTGATGAAGGAGATCCGGGAAATCAAAAAACAGCATTCCAATGTTCTGCCGGTTTTCATCAACCTTCTGCCGGCCACCATTCAACTGGAACTTGATAATTTTACGAGTCTGTCACAGCTTTATTCCAAAGTTGATCCTTCGAAGTTTCCGGATTTGGCCTATGCCCTGGCATCGATTCTGTCCGATATCCCGCTGATAAATTTTTCACCCAACCCTTTGGAAATTCCCGTTATTGTTCAACAGGCCATTAAATACCACGTCCCCGTATGCGGCCGTGACGGCAAGACCGGACAAACTTATTTTAAACTGGTTCTGGCCTCGGCTCTGAAAGCCCGATGTCTCCATGTGGATGGATGGTACAGCCTGAACATCCTGGGAAACGCCGACGGAAAAAACCTGTCGAACCCTGAGCGGGCTGCAGGCAAACTGGCCAATAAAACTCAACTTCTGGACGATATTTTGGGATACCCTGTCGGAGAAAAATACGGAGAACCGTGTCACAAAGTTCATATTGATTACTACCCGCCCCGGGGTGACGCCAAAGAAGCCTGGGATGTCATCGATTTTCAGGGCATGTTCGGTCTGCCCATGAGTATCCGTTTGAACCTTCAGGGCCGGGACTCTATCCTGGCCGCCCCGTTGATTCTGGATCTTTCACGATGGATGGCCGTTCTGAAGTTGACGGGTCGCTCCGGACTGATTCCAGAGCTGGGGTTTTATTTCAAAAAACCGCTGGGCAAAAATGCACCGCTGAATTTTCAGGACCAGGTCCATAGTCTCGGAGAACTGAAAAAAGAATGTGATTCCCTGAATCCGCACAAATAAATTGCTAAAATATTTTAAAGTTTCTCAAGGAAAGAATCATGATTTTCGGTTACAGCACCAACGCCTTTGTTAAGTATTCACTTTTTGAATCTTTCCAGAAAATCTCGGAACTGGGCTTTCGAGGTGTTGAAATCATGGGCGACAGGCCCCATCTTTATCCGCCCGACTTTACAGCGGTTGATCTGTCCCGGGTCAAAGATACACTCAAAAAATACGATTTAACGATCACCAACATAAACAGTTTTACCCTTTTTGCTGTAGGAGACACGTATCTTCCGTCCTGGATCGAACCCGAGAAACAAAGACGCGACATCCGCATCCGGCATACCAAGGACTGTTTGAAAGTGGCGGACGCACTGGGATGTAAAAACATTTCGGTTCCTCCCGGAGGGCCGTTAAATAATATGTCACGCAAGAAAGCCATGTCTTTGTTTCATCAGGGCATGGAACAGGTCATCCCTCTAGCGGAACAACTGGGAGTAAAAATCCTGGTGGAACCGGAACCGGACCTGTTTATAGAAAATACCTCAGAGTTCAAATCCTTTATAAGCGACATAAAATCTCCGGCCGTGGGATTGAATTTCGATATGGGGCACTTTTTTTGTGCAGGTGAAGATCCGGCGGCGGCTTTCGAGGAACTCTTTGAATGGATAGGGCATGTTCATTTAGAAGATATTGCCGCCACGCGAGTTCACCATCACCTGATTGCCGGGCACGGTGCCATACAGTTTCCGGATATTTTCAACATCATGGTCCGGTTGAAATATCAGGGCGACATCAGCCTGGAGCTCTATCCGTATGTGGACACCCCGGAATCTGCCGGCCGGGAAAGCTTCTATTACCTGCGCCCCATTTTTCAGCAAGCCGGGCTAAACATCCTTGATTAAAGATAGAGTATATTATTTTTAAACAGAAAAAAAAGAGTCGGGGTGAATTATGTTTTTGGAATATATAGGCTTATTGGGAATGGGGACAGAACCTGATTTCTCTTTTGAGTTTATTTCACGAGTGGTCCTTGTTCTGTTTTCCGTATTGGCGATGATCGCTATCGGGTATAAAATAAAAGAAGGATGGGGAGCAGTTATAGCAATTTTGATTTGTGCATTTTTCTTACTATACCTAAACGGTCTACTGCCTATCCCAAGATAACTTGGGTGTAAATCAAGATTTTTGGTTATTGAGTTCAATCGTAAGGTGTCAGTGTTCAGGTTTCAGGTTTCAGCTCTTCAACTTTCTCGACCCTGCCACCTGAAACCTGACACCTTTTCCCCAAAGCTAAATACGCAGGGCAGACGAACATGGATTTTCATATTACCAACAGCCGTAATTCATACCCAGGTAACTTGTGAAAAAGTCCCGGGGTGGAAATGACCCGATTGACCGTGAACCCATATTAAAACATAATACGTCCGGAACTCGCATTTAAGTGTTATATTAACGTTACAAAAACGTTAACTTTTATTATCAGTAACGCCGTTTCTATTTATTAACCTGTTTAGAATTCTTTCCTCCGCATGACTTAATCTTGCATGACCCCCAAGATTTTAAACATTATTATAGCAGGTTATGCCATGGCCCCGCAATGCCGTCATCTACGTATAAGCTGTTCGGTTACACATGGCATGATTATTGATAATAATAGATCGGCATATAATTATGAATACATAAACCAAGGAAATACAATGGGGATAAGAAAAATCCCATCCGGAGTTGAATTTAAAAAAGCAATTGAACACGGCGTTACTCTCATAGATTTCAGTGCACCGTGGTGCGCGCCGTGCCACTTTCAGAAGCCGATTATCAGTAAGCTTGCACATCAGTTTAAAGGAAAAGTATTGGTTGCTTCTATGAATATTCATGAACACCAGGATATGGCAATAAAATTAGGAATACAATGTGTCCCCACCATGGTTATCTTTAAAAACAGTAAAGAGATACAGCGCTTTGTGGGGCTTCACTCTGAATCCGCTATTTCTGACGCCCTGAAAAAGCTCCTGAAATAACCCGCCAAGGGACAACAGGAGGTAACAAGGACATACAAAATTTGTGGAATATGGTTCCCGAGAAAAATTATTGAATAACAGGTTTGGGATGGTGTAAGCATTGGAGAAGCCCATTGTATTGAAATTGCTGTCCAGGGATGGTGAAAAAGACGGTTTTCGTTCAGGTACCAGATAAAATATTCACCCTTATAAGGAGATATGCCCCATGAAAGTCGCAGTAAGTTCCAGCGGAACAAATTTAGATTCACAAATTGACCCTCGCTTTGGCCGGTGTGCTTATTTTATCATCGTGAACACGGATGACATGAGCTTTGAGGCATTTGATAATGAAGCGATCGCCTTGGGAGGAGGAGCGGGTATTCAGTCGTCACAATTTGTGGTCTCCAAAGGAGCAGACGCTGTTATAACCGGAAATATCGGCCCCAATGCGGTACATACTCTTTCCGCTGCCGGGGTTAAGATATTTACGGGCCAAACCGGGAGCATCAGAGAGGCGGTAGAAAGATATAAGAAAGGCGATATTAAACCTCAACAATCTCCAAATGTGGATAATCATTATGGTATGAGCGGGGAAGCCTCGAGTGTGGGTTTAGGTTTGGGAATGGGCCGGGGTATGGGCATGGGGAAAGGCAGGGGTCGCTGTATGGCGTCTGTAACGGGTGTTTCCGGACCCATTCCACCGGATTCCTCTAAAACCGCTTTGTTATCCAGAGAAGAAAAATTGAAACAACTCAAAGATCAGGCAGATGACTTGCGGGACCAAATACAAACCCTTCAAGCCAGGATCAAAGATCTGGAGAAAAAATAGGGCTGTCAATTATTTCATTCTTCATGCCCATGGTATAAACAGGTTGCCGTAACAAAATAATTGTATCATAATGGTGTAGAAATTCCGAAACGTTAACTTTCAAGGCCTGTATCTAGTTCCCGAACCCATAACAGGAGGTAATGACTGACAATGCCAAAGAAAAAGCAACCTGTTGACGCTGAAACGCATAAAGATCAGAAGGAACGGCAAAAAAAGGAAATTAAAGAACGCTTACAGCATATTAAACATAAAATTTTGATTATGAGCGGAAAAGGCGGCGTGGGTAAAAGCAGTGTTGCCGCTTATCTGTCCCTGGCACTTTCCAAAAAAGGGTACGCTGTAGGCCTAATGGACGTGGATCTTCATGGGCCCAGTATACCGCGAATCCTTGGCCTGAAAGGAAGTGTCGGACCGGGTCATATAAAGGGAAAAGCCTATCCGGTCAAATATCTTCCCAATATGGAGGTCATTTCAATTGAAGTCCTTATGGGAGACAAAGATGCAGCGATGATATGGAGGGGTCCCCTGAAGGGCGGGGTTATCAGACAATTTATTTCTGATATTGAATGGATGGATCTTGATTACATGATTATTGATTCTCCCCCGGGTACGGGTGATGAACCCTTGACCGTGGCCCAGACCATTTCGGATGCAAAGGCCTTGATTGTTACCACCCCCCAGGAAATCTCGCTGGCAGATGTCAGAAAATCCATTAACTTTTGCCGTAAGGTAAAAATGGAGATCCTGGGCATAGTGGAAAATATGAGCGGCCTGAAGTGCCCGTATTGCGGAAAAACAATAGATATTTTCAAAACGCAAGGTGGAATGCTGACCGCAAAAAAAGAAAACTTGAGACTTTTAGGAACGTTGCCCATGGAACCGGAGATTGTAAAGAGGGGGGATGAGGGAGATTTGAGCCTTCTTGATAATCCAGAACTCCTAATCACACAGGAGTTCAATAGGATAGTTGATGAAATTATAAAAATAACAGGACCTCCAACGGAATCCGTGGCAAATCGGTAGGTTTCCAATACACTTGGGTAATATCAGGGGTGGTGAAAATCGCCGTGTATACAGATGGAATTTTAATCCGCCACCGAACTT
>CAZIIV010000034.1:0-17256 GCA_964539365.1 uncultured Desulfobacteraceae bacterium
TACGCCCCAGCAGCTTTCCGAAATTGAACCTTTTCATTATGTGGGATATTGATTTGCCATCTCGGAATTTTAACATCTTATTGAGAGTAAAGGAATTTTTTGGGGTTTAAATTTCTGCCTCACACATGGAATAATGGAATGATGGAGTATTGGAATGTTGATTCCAAATAAGGAATTTTCCAAATAACCCATTATTCCACCTTTCCACTCTTCCAATATTCCAATTGTGAGCGAAGCGAGCTAAATTACCAGTTTACAGGAATCCGAACCGTCTTTTTTGCCTTGTTGTTAAAAAGCAGATAACCTTTCTCTTTTCCGTACAAAAACAAATCTTTGGTAATTTCCACATCAACCTTGCAGTAGTCGATAATCTCACGGATCCGTCCCTGTTTCCACCAGCGCAGGGCCTGAAGACCGTCCGCAGTCTTTTCTTTTCCCAGTGTCACTCTGGCAAGGTGATCCAGAGACAGCCTGTAGCCCAGACAATCATGAACATCTTCCAGAATATCAAGGGTCGGAAGTTTTTTGAAATGAAAATCCGAATATCCGGAAAGGACTCGAAAATCAAACCGTTTGATGTTGAAGCCGATAATCAGATCGAATTTTTTCAGGTGATGGATCAGCACGGGGATCTGATCCTCCAAAAACTCAAAATAGTTATCTTCTCTTGAATCATAAAGCACCACACAGCTAATTCCCATTAAATCCGCCCGGTTCCATCCGCCCACTTCCTGTGCGGATCGCTGAGTCTCTATATCCAATACCCCAAAGTTTTTGTTTTGTTTGGTTTTTTTCGTCTCAACTTTCTTCGGACTCGGTTTTGCAGCGAGACTTTTTCCAAATCCTCCGGTTGTGGTTTGGGATCTTTTTCGCAACCCGGTTTTTACATCATCCCCCCTTATAATTTTTTCAAGAATGAATATGGCAGCGGCTTTGTCAATGGGTCTGTTGCCGGAACCGCATTTTGGGGAATGCACGCAGGAAGGACACCCCGATTCACAGGGACAAGCGCTGATCGCCCCGAGGGTGGTCTCAAGAAGGTTCCCGGCTCGTTCAAATGCGTATCTGCTCAGCCCCGCCCCGCCTGGAATGCCGTCATAAATAAACACCGCGGCCGTGCCAAGTTGGGGATGAAACGGTGTGGAAATTCCGCCAAGATCATTACGATCCGCCATTACCAGAAGCGGAAAAATACCAATGGCCGCGTGTTCAATGGCATGAATTCCCCCCATAAAATGCAGATATTTTTCTTCGGTTTGTCTTTGAATTCCAAGGGGAATTTTAAACCACAGCCCATGAGTCTCAAAAATAAGGGAAGGGAGATCCAGGGGCACGATCCCCAGTCTTTTTCTGGCATGGATTCGCCATTTTTCATATCCGGTTACCTGATCCGTAACTTTAAGTCTCCCAGCATAACCTGTTGTACCACATACTTTTTTTTGTTTGTATATCTCCAGTATTTCGGTATGTTTATGGGATCTTACCCGGGTATAATAATCAACCCTGGCTGCGGAAACTTTTACGGTTCTCGTATCCATATCCAGTGTATTCACGAGAAACGTGTCCCCTTTATGAAGATAAATGGCTCCCGGGTGGGTCTCCTTGAAGGCCCTGAATCCATCGACCTCTCCCATGCTCTGACCGGTTTTGCTGCTCACAATAGTATATTGGCTGCCCGTTCCCCTGAGATTTACATGCCTGTGGGGCGATTGACGGCTGGAATACAGCTCTTTGCCGTCCTGGCTTCGTAAAAGTTTACCCTCAAGTTCCAGGTTCAACGCTGCTTTTTGGACGCTTTCATGGTCCATGAACGGCTCATCGATTTTTAGCGGCAGTTCCGCGGCCGCGCATATTAGGTGTTTTGACAGAATATCCGGATTAAAAGGATTTACCACCGCGGCTTCGGGTTCCCGTTTCATAAATTCTTTGGGATGTCGCATGAAATACTGATCCAAAGCGTCCTCCCCGGCAATAAGAACCAAAGCCGAATCCTGACCGCTGCGCCCTACCCTGCCGCCTCTTTGCCACGTGGCCACAACCGAACCCGGATATCCGACCAGCAGACAAAGGTCCAGGTCGCCGATATCGATACCCAGCTCCAGGGCGCTGGTGGATATGACCGCCAGAAGCTCGCCTTTGGCAAGCCGCATTTCTATCTCCCTTCTTTCCTCGGGAAGGAATCCCGCACGGTAAGCGCTGATACGGTGGGCAAAGGCCCCGGACTGACTCCCCGCCCATATGGCAATTAATTCGGTAAGTTTTCTTGACTGGGTATACACGATGGTCCGCAACCCGCGATGAAGTGCTGCTTTGAGCAAAAGTATGGCGGTTTGGGCCGGCCCTTGAAGCGGATTCATGAATACAAGATGCTTTGCGCCCATGGGCGCACCGCTTTTTGTGATGGTATCCACGAAAAGCCCGGTGAGTTGTTGGGCAAGCTGCGAGGGATTGGACACCGTGGCCGAGCAAAAAATAAACAGGGGATGCGTTCCGTAAAAGGAACATATCCTTCGAAGCCGCCGGAACACCTGGGCCATGTGCGATCCCATGATTCCCCGGTACGTATGAACCTCATCCACCACCACCATATCAAGACCACGAAAGAAATCGGCCCATTTATGGTGATGCGCAAGCAGGGACAGGTGAATCATTTCAGGATTGGTTAACAGAATATTGGGTGCGGACTCTCGTATTCGTTTGCGATGCCAGGCCGTAGTGTCTCCGTCATAAATCTCAATCGCAGGCTTTTTTATGAGCCCGTCACTTCCCGCCAGTTCTTTAAATGTCCGCATTTGATCCTGAGCAAGTGCTTTTAAAGGGAAAATATAAAGGGCCTTGGATTCCGGATTTTTCAACACATTTTCCAGCACGGGAAGATTGTAAATAAGGGTTTTTCCGCTGGCGGTAGGCGTTGCCACAACAAGATGCCGGCCGGATCTGATCAAATCAACGGCATCTGCCTGGTGCCGGTAGAGATCGCGAATTCCGGCTGATTTTATGATCGTTTTTATTTGTTTGGGCCATGGTTTTCCGGGCTTTGACAGGACAGGCCCATGGTCGGGGATCACCATATGATGAACCACCTGATCCCCAAGGCGTTTCGAAGCCATCAGGGATTGTATATATTCTTTTATGTCTTTTGGTTTAACCATAAGTTTGTTACCTGAAATTTCAGATGATAAGCCTGTCTCATCCTGTTTTATTTACTTGAAAAAATAAATATCCGATTGTATTATGTTATAAATATTATCTTATTGACATATCGCATGACAAATCCCCTTTGCAAGAGAAACTCGTGACAGGTTATACAAAACAAACAATTGAAGGACTTCCTCCCCTCAAGGAGGCAACCGACTATCCCCCAACTTTTTCCCAGGATCTGTATATACCATGGTAAATCAAGTTGTTTTATTGGTTATCTTACTGTTGTTGTCCGGCTTTTTCTCTTCCTCGGAAACCGCCTTGTTTTCCATAAGCAAAACAAAAGCCCGGCACCTTGCCAAGAATAAATTAAAGTCTTTTCTGCTGATCAAGCATATGAAGGATGATCCTCAACGGCTCCTTTCTTCCATCCTGATCGGAAACAATTTGGTGAATGTGTGCGCAGCGGCCCTGGCAACGTCTGTAACCATTAAAATGTTTCCAAATTATGCAGTGGGGCTTGCCACGGGAATCATGACATTTCTGATTCTGGTTTTTGGCGAGGTAATCCCCAAATCCGTGGCCACGCGAAATAATATTTTAATCGCAAGAATGGTCATCTATCCCATATTCTGGTTCTCTATTTTATGTTACCCGATCATCATCTTTCTGAATTTCATACCCAAGCTGACCGGTAAAATCAAGAAAACACCCACGGTCACGGAAGAAGAATTGATGACCTTCGTTGAAGTGGTTGAGGAAGAAGGAGAAATCAAAGAAGAGGAAAGGAGACTGATACACAGAATTTTTGAATTCGATGATACCAATACTTCTGAAATCATGACGCCGAGAACAGACATGTTTGTGATTGAAGCCAATAAAAAACTGGTTTTGGAAGATATCGTTGAGTCCGGTTTTACAAGAATTCCGGTGATTGAGAATGATCTTGATCATGTTATCGGCATCGTAAATATAAAAGATCTGTTTTTACATGAAACAACATCAGACACCCCCATTGATGTCCGAAAAATCATGACAGCACCGTATTTTGTTCCGGAAAATAAAAAATTAGACCGGCTGCTTCATCAATTCAAAAAAAGAAAACATCATATGGCCATTGTTATTGACGAATACGGCGGTGTGTCCGGGCTCATTACCCTGGAAGATGCACTTGAAGAGATTGTGGGAGAGATCGTGGATGAAAGCGATAAGGAAGAACCCCATATTGTCAAGCTAAAGAGCGCCAAGGAATGGCGGGTTCTGGGCATGGCCGACATTGATGAGGTCAATGAAATCATCGGCATGGATATTCCGGACTCAAAGGATTATGACACGTTTTCCGGATATGTATTGAATAAAATTGGAAGAATTCCAAAAGAAAAAGAACAGATAAACATTGGACCCTATATTATTATCGTGGAAGAAATGCACGGAAACAGAGTTAAAAAATACAGTGTCAAACAGCAATGATGACATTTGATCAGATACTTCATAATAGAAAATCAACAAGATCTTTTCATTTTATATTTTCTTCTCATTTATACGTATCTCAACAGCATAATTAATTGAATAAATACCATATCCAAGAAAAAAAATACATAAATCACCCTATATACACCTGGAGTTAAATGTATTAATTTAAATCAGTTTAGATGTCGAGGGGACTTTTTATGTCTAAAAGAAATAACAGCATAACTCCATATAAGAGTATTCGAGTGAAAGCAAACTAATGGGCACGGTCGTAAAGAAAAGAAGAAAGAAAATAAGAAAGCACAAGCACAGAAAACTGTTGAAAAAAACCCGCCATAAGCGCGGTAAAAAGAAATAGAGCAAAAAAATGGCTTCTATGATATATCTGTGCAGCGATCTGGATCGCACCATTTTGCCCAATGGGTCTCAGGAAGAGTCACCCCAGGCGCGGTCTGTGCTGCGGCGTCTCGCGAAGCATCCTGAAATAGCTCTTGTCTATGTCACCGGACGGAATAAAGCACTTATCCACGATGCCATCAAAGATTTTGACATACCCGAGCCGAATTATGCCATCGGAGACGTGGGAACCACGCTGTATAGTGTTACAGATGGCAGGTGGAAAATGACGGCAAGCTGGTCTCAGCACATTGGAAAAGATTGGAAAGGCATGGTGGCGTATGACCTAACCGGACTGCTGGAAGATTTGGATGAACTGCAATTGCAGGAGCCTGAAAAACAAAATCGATATAAATTAAGCTATTATGCGAACTGCATGGCTGATTATAGCCGGCTCGTTGATAAAATTCGCCGCCGCCTCCAGGCCAAAGGTATTGCTGCCAGTGTTATATGGAGTGTTGATGAGCCCAACAGCTTGGGGTTGATTGATATTCTCCCCGAGCATGCGAGCAAACCACATGCCATTAAATTTCTTTTGAAGACCCAAGGAATTCCCGAACAGCGTGCCGTTTTTGCCGGCGACAGCGGCAATGATCTGGATGCACTGACAAGCGGATTACAGGCCGTTTTAGTCAAAAATGCGGCTCAAGATGTAAAAAACAAAGCGTTAGAAATACTTTCCCACAAGCAAATGACGGGCCGTTTGTATCTGGCCCGTGGCGATTTTTTCGGAATGAATGGAAATTATTCCGCCGGCGTGCTTGAAGGGTTGGTTCATTTTTTCCCTGAAACCGAGCATTGGATTAGAGAGGCAATACCGTGATTCTGGTCGTCGGTGAAATTTTGTACGATGTGTTCCCGAATTACAAGCGTATGGGGGGAGCTCCTTTTAATTTTGCCTTTCATCTTAAAAACCTCGGGTTTCCGGTACGCTTTGTTTCAAGGGTAGGAAACGATGTTGACGGTAAAGACATCATAGGGAAACTGGAGCAATTTGACTTCAATTTGGACGATATTCAGATTGATCCTTCCCATCCCACCGGAAGTGTTCAAATTCGACTGAAAGAAAACGGTGTGCCGAATTTTAAAATTACCCCGGACGTTGCCTATGACTATCTCGAATTTGTACGGAAAATACATGTACCCATGATTCGCAAATCCGCATTGATTTATTTCGGTTCACTGATTCAAAGAAGTCCGTCGGGCTTCAACAATATCCAGGCGATCCTCTCACACAGACCGCCATCCGCCCGCTGTTTTTATGATATCAACCTGAGGCCGGCGTGTTACCGTGATGCCGTTGTAATGACTTCGCTGTCTCAAAGCAATGTCTTAAAAATAAACAATGAAGAATACGATAAGGTCAGGCATATCTTGCAATATAAAAAAGACCCCGATACCTTTATTCAATATCTAATGGATGCTTATCCTTTGGAAGTCATATCGTTAACCAAAGGGGATCGGGGAAGCGAGATATACACTCCCACCGGTTGCTTTGAAATTGGAACAAAAAAAATCGAAAATGTTGTTGATTCCGTAGGAGCCGGCGATGCCTACGCCGCCATGCTTGCGGCCGGACTTCTTGAGCGGTGGCGGCCGGAGATCATTTTACGCAGGGCTACCGCATTCGCATCACGAATTTGTCAGGTCGAGGGTGCCATTCCCGAGTCCAAATCCTTCTACGAACCCTTCAGGCAGATGATTAACCGAGGAGAATAACATGACGACCCGTAATTTTTACATTCAAATGTTCAGCGTCCATGGTCTGCTTCGATCTGAAAATATGGAGCTGGGCCGCGATGCGGACACGGGCGGCCAGATCAAGTATGTGGTTGAACTGGCCAATGCGCTGAGTGGGCGCGAAGATGTCGAACAGGTGGATTTGTTTACTCGGCTCATTGTAGACAAGGCCGTGTCCCAAGACTACGCCAACCCTCTTGAAAAGGTCAATGAAAAATTCAGCATTGTCCGCATCCAATGCGGCGGCAAAAAGTACATGCGGAAAGAGTTGCTCTGGCCGCATCTCGATGAATATGTGGATAAGACCATTAAACATATGAGACGCCAAAAAAGGATGCCCGATATTGTTCACGGTCACTATCCGGATGCCGGTTATATTGCTATGGAGCTTGCCGAAATTTTTTGGATACCTTTTGTTTATACCGGCCATTCCCTCGGTCGATCAAAATTAAATCGGTTATTAAATCAGGGCATGAAAGAGAAAGACATCAATAAAAAATTTAAAATCGATTACCGTATTCAAATGGAAGAAGAAGCGCTGAAAAAAGCTGATTTAATCATTGCCAGCACAAATCATGAAGTCAAAACGCAATACGGGCAGTACCGCAACAAAAACATCCCCAAGTATCGTGTGATTCCACCGGGTTTGGATATTAAAAAGTTCTACCCGTTCTACCACGACATGTTGCCGGAGACGAGCAAGGAAGAAGTCGAATTGTATGCCCAGGCTTCCATGTTGGAAGAATTGAATCGCTTTTTCATGCATCCGGATCGCACCTTGATACTGTCCCTCTGTCGCCCGGATAAACGTAAAAATATTGCCGGCTTGATCAAAGCTTACGGTGAAGACCTCGAGCTTCAGTCAATGGCCAATCTGGCTGTTTTCGCAGGTATCCGAAAAGACATCTCCAAAATGGAAGATAACGAACGCGACGTTCTTACCGAAATCCTTCTGTTGATGGACAAGTACGACCTATACGGCAAAATCGCCATTCCCAAAAAGCATGACTTTGAGTATGAAGTACCGGAGCTTTATCGAATCGCCGCCGAAAAAAAAGGCGTCTTTGTCAATTCAGCGTTGACGGAACCTTTTGGCATCACTTTGATCGAAGCGGCTGCTTCCGGACTTCCGATTATCGCTCCTAACGACGGCGGGCCCCAGGATATTGTTCGGAATTGTCAATGCGGCATACTGGTCGATACTACGGACACAAAGGCGATTGCCCAAGCCATTAAACGGATTATCACTAACCCTGACACGTGGAAGCAATATTCCAAATACGGCATTATGAATGTTCGCAAACATTACACCTGGGAAAGCCATGCCGATACTTACATGCAAAAAACCAACGAAATCGCCACCGAATTCGGATCACCGGATATGAAAGTTGCGGTTCCATCCGACGCCATCGGCCGGCGGCTGGCGGCACTCAATTATTTTATTATTGTTAATATTGACAATACGCTCATCGGCAACAACAATGAGCACCTTCCGGAATTGCTGGATTTGCTGAAGAAAAACCGAAAATATATCGCATTCGGCGTAGCCACGGGTCGTACCATCGACTCCGCAGCCAACCATCTGAAAAAACATGGGGTTCATCCTCCGGACGTCATTATTTCATCTGTGGGTTCAGAAATTTATTACGGCAAAAACCTACACTACGGAAAAGGCTGGGAAACCCACATATCGGCGAAATGGAACCGCAATAAAATTGTCGATCTGTTGAAGAATTTTTCCTTTTTAACATACCAGAATGAAGAGACACAGAGACGCTTTAAGATCGGCTATGAGATGGAGCCGGCCAAAGATCGTTTGGCTAGGATTCATGAACAATTGCTACAAAACAAATGCCGGTACACTTTGGTATATTCCCTGGACAGGTATCTGGATATTTTGCCGTACCGGGCTTCCAAAGGAAAGGCCATTCGTTACTTAAGTTACAAGTGGGAAATCCCGTTGAAAAATTTCCTGGTTTGCGGAGACTCAGGAAATGACGAAGAAATGCTTCGAGGAGAACCTTTGGCCGCAGTTGTGGGGAATTACAGTCCTGAACTTAAAAAATTGAAAGGCCGAAAACATATATATTTTGCTGGAAAAGAATATGCCGGGGGCATTCTTGAGGCCATCGCTCGGTACAATTTTATTGAAGCCGCCAAAAAATAAAAAAAGGTTGTCATGGAAAATCTGATAGACACTCTGATCGACAAAAAAGACCGCAGGGATTTCAAAGAATTTGTTTTTTTTGCAACAAACCAACCTGACAAAATACTGCTTCGCAATGAGATTATCAAGCTGTTCCGCCAATACTGCGACCAGCATGGAAAGACCGAAACATTTCGAAAGAATTCTTCACTCTTTAATTTTTTAAAAAGAATTCAGGAAGTTTTGATTACAGATGACCACTTGGTACTGCTGCACCGCCATATCATAGCCAAGTATCGCTTTTACCTGGTTCGTCCGGATGGAGAATACATAGAACAGATCTCTCTTTCGGAGTTTTTGGATTTAAAAGATTATTATACGACACAGAAAAAAGTGGATACGAACCCTCTTCAGCTGGATTTCATGCCGTTTTACGACTTTTCCCCATCCATTCGAGATATTCGCAGCGTCGGCAACGGTATCCGTTTCCTGAATCGCTATATGTGCAGCAACATTTTCAGCAGACCCGGTGAGTGGAATTCAAAACTTTTTGAATTCATCAAGCTGCATCAGTACAACGGCAGGCAGCTGCTCGTTAACGGAACCCTTATCAAAGATATAGATTCGTTCTATCATGAACTCGAACAACTTCTGGAATGGCTGAGAAAGGAGAAACCGGATACGCCATTCTCCGGCGTTGAAGCTCGGATGAAAAGGTCTGGTTTCGAGGTTGGATGGGGCGATACCGCCGGGCGAATCATTGATACCATGCAAACCCTTCTGGACCTGATTAACGAACCGACCGATCAGCTTTTGGAGCGATTTGTTTCACGGGTACCCCTGCCGTTGATTTCTAAGATTGCCATCGTGTCACCCCATGGTTGGTTTGGCCAAACCAATGCACTGGGCAAACCTGATACGGGCGGCCAGGTTATCTATATCTTGGATCAAGTTCGGGCATTAGAGAAGCACCTGAACAAGGAAATCCAACGAACAGGACTCCAAGTCGCCCCCAAAATTGTGGTTTTGACTCGGTTAATTCCGGAAGCAGAGGACACAACCTGTAATCAACGCCTTGAAAAAATTTTTCAGACGGATAACGGCTGGATATTGCGGGTGCCGTTTCGCAACGAGCACTATAATGTGGTAAAATATTGGGTATCCCGGTTTAAAATCTGGCCTTATCTCGAAGATTTTGCTGATGATGCCGCCAATGAGTTGCTCAGCGAGTTTCAAGGGCGTCCCGATCTCATTATCGGGAATTATTCAGACGGTAACCTTGTGGCCTCCCTTCTCTCTGATAAGTTTGATGTTATTCAATGTACCATTGCCCATGCTCTGGAGAAGACAAAGTATGCCTTTTCGGACATTCAATGGAAAGATAATGAGCAAGATTACCATTTTTCTATTCAATATACGGCTGATATCTATTCGATGAACAAATCAGACTTCATTATTACCAGCACACTTCAGGAAATCATCGGTACCCAAGATACCATGGGGCAGTATGAATCTTACCAGTTCTTTACCATGCCGGGTTTGTACCAGGTTATCAACGGCATCAACCTGTTTGCCCCCAAGTTTAATGTCATACCGCCGGGAGTGGATGAAGAGCTGTATTTTCCTTACTATGAAAAAGAAAAACGTATCCGTCACAAATGGCAGAAATGGGAAAACCGACTTTTTTATGATGAATCCGCAGATATTTTTGGAAGGCTGGACCATCCGGACAGAAGGCCTGTTTTTACCATGGCTCGATTCGACAAAATTAAAAATATTACCGGCCTCATTCATGCTTTCGGAATGAGCAAAAAGCTTCAACAATCCTGCAATCTTATTTTCGCCGCCGGGACTGTTCATCTTGAGGACTCCAAAGATATTGAAGAGAGGAATGAAATTGCCAAGGCATACAATCTCATTGAACGGTTCAATTTACACGGAAACCTGCGTTGGCTTCCCAGTATCAATAAGCTCGATACCGGCGAAGTCTATAGAATTATTGCCGACCATAAGGGATTCTTTGTTCAGCCGGCTCTGTTCGAAGCCTTTGGCCTGACCGTGATCGAAGCTATGGCCTCGGGCCTTCCCACCTTTGCGCCTAAATTTGGCGGGCCGCTTGAGATAATTGAGTATGGGGTTAGCGGGTTTCTGCTGAACACAAGTGAGCCGAAGTTGATCTCCAGAAGTCTTGAAAAAATTGTCGGTCAGTGCGAAACGGAAAAAAACTATTGGGAAACCATATCCGAAAACGGGATTCAACGTGTTCGTGAAAATTATAACTGGAAACTGTATAGCCAGCGCCTTACCAATCTTACCAAGTTATACGGATTCTGGCGGTATGCCGTTTCAGGAAAGGGCATGCTGGAGCTGGATCGGTATTGTGATGTGATCTATCATTTTTTGCTGAAAGAAAAGGCCAGGCAGATCGAAACCGTACCGTCATTTCAATAAATTTTTTTGTTGAAAAGTTTCATATCGTGGTGAACATATTCTTCAAATCATCCTCCATTATTCCAATTGGGGGACAAAGCCCCTAAGTTCTTCTTGTCTTACTCCTTAACCCGTTCCACATACGCACCGGTTCTGGTGTCGATCCGGATAAGTTCCCCCTCATCAACAAATGGAGGAACCTGAACCACATAGCCGGTTTCGAGTGTTGCCGGCTTTGTGCTGCCGGCGGCCGTATCCCCTTTTGCCCAGGGTTCCGTTTGAGTTATCCTTAACTCCACAAAATTAGGAAGTGTTACTCCGATAGCTTTTCCCTGGAAAAAAAGAACGCTGCAAACCGTGTTCTCCTTTAAAAAATCGGTGGCATCACCCACCTGATCTTTGGTGAGAAAATCCTGGGCATATGTGGATGTATTCATAAAACAGTACTGTTCACCGTCTGAATACAGATATTCCATTTCATGCTCTTCAAGGTTTGCCTCATTAAATTTATCACCGGATCTGAATGTTCGGTCAAACTGTGCACCGGTCAGCATATTTTTCAGCTTACACTTATAAAGCGCTTGCCCCTTTCCGGGTTTGACAAATTCAAACTGAACAATAATATAAGGATCTCCGTCAATTTCGATTTTAAGACCTTTTCTTAAATCACTGCTAACATACATAAGTTAAAACTCCTTTAAATGAACAATTGGAAACTGATCTTCACGGACTGTGTTCATCTGTGTCAATAGCTCTTTCTGCCCTGCGCACTTCATCAACAAAACGTTTTACCTTCCCCAAGTCCTTTTTGAATCTTATTGAATCTCCCTCCCGGTTCACAGCATTCGTGCCGGTACAACTGTCAACCCCCGCCGGACGAACCTGCAGTATACCATCAAACACATTGTCGGGGGTAATCCCCCCTGCCAATATTACGGGAATCCGGCTCTCCCTAACCAGCGTTGCAGCCACATTCCAATCGCATGTGCGTCCGGTTATTCCCACAAAACCTTTGACCGGCTGGTGTTCAAAAAAACATCCGGATTTTTCTAAAATCAAGGTGTCTGTTAAAAAATAATCGCTTACCGGCTCAAAATGCCTTGCCAGTTGAATAGAATCCATACGGTCCGCCATCCCGGTTTGTGGTATTGGAATAGATCGTATAATTTTTATCTCGGGAAACCTCTTTTTAACATTCTCCTGTAAAGATAAAAATTCCTTATAGGCTCCGGACCCCTCATTTTCGAAGGGTAATGCCTCACAAAAATGAACCATATCGGGTTGATAATAATCGAGAGTAAGGAGTATTGCATCCGGGTCGCCAAACAAGGGTATCAAGCTGCTCCGGACGTTCGATGCATCAATTAGATCAATTGTATCCCTTATCAAAGGAACTTTCCATAGCTTTTGGGAAACAATAACACTTCCGATATGATCTACCCCGAGGGATATCAGCTTTTCTGCCTCGGAAGGCGTCTGCACTTCATAAATCTGGGTAATAATCTTGGCCATGGGTTTTAATATGAGTTGACATTTTTGACCACTTCTAACATATTCGATATGTTTTCGCAAACTCTTTGAATGAGGGAACTTATGATACTGATAATAGATTTTGGTTCTCAATATAACCAGCTTATTGCCCGCCGGGTTCGAGAATTTCATGTATACTGTCAAATCGACCCGCCGGATATTGATATTGCCCATATCAACCATCTGAACCCCAAAGGCATTATTCTCTCAGGAGGGCCTTCAAGCATTTATGAAAAAAACAGCCCAAAATGCCATGAATCGATTTTTGATCTCGGGATTCCGGTTCTTGGAATCTGCTATGGCATGCAGTTTATGATCCATGCGCTCGGTGGAACGGCAAAAAGAGCCCAAAGGCGTGAATACGGATTTGCAGAGCTTAACATAAAAGAACAAAAAGGCCTGTTTAACGGTGTAGATCAAAAAACGAAAAGTTGGATGAGCCATGGGGATTCAATAGTAAAGCTGCCGCGTGGTTTTAAAATAACCGCTTCAACCAAGAATACAAAAATAGCGGCAACGGTCCATAGCAAAAAAAATCTTTACGGTCTCCAGTTTCACCCCGAAGTCCAACATACGGCCAGGGGCAAAACAATGCTTCGCAACTTTCTTTTTGACGTATGCGGCTGCAAACGGACATGGACGATGAAGTCCTTTGCCAAAGATTCCATTGCTCAAATAAAAGAAACCATAGGAGATAAACAAGTTATTCTTGGCTTAAGCGGCGGAGTCGACTCTTCTGTTACCGCATTACTGATTCACAGAGCGGTGGGAAAAAATCTTACGTGTATATTCGTTGATAACGGACTGCTAAGGAAAGATGAAGCCGAAAAACTTAAAAAAAGATTAAAACAACATCTTGAAATCAATATCCGGTTTATCAGCGCGAAAGCCAAATTTTTAAAAGCGCTCTTCAAAATCACCGACCCGGAAAAAAAGAGAAAAATTATTGGCAAAGTCTTTATGGATGTTTTTGAAGCCGAAGCCGGAAAAATAAAGGGCGCTGATTTTTTGGCCCAGGGGACTCTCTACCCGGATATCATTGAATCTCAATCCGCCTTTGGAGGTCCCACATCAATCATCAAATCACATCACAATGTCGGCGGCCTTCCAAAAAGTATGAAATTAAAACTTGTTGAACCCTTAAAGTATCTGTTTAAGGATGAAGTTCGGGTTCTGGGTAAGGAACTGGGGCTTGATGAAACCCTAATATGGCGTCAACCGTTTCCAGGACCCGGGCTTGCAATTAGAATAATCGGAGAAATTACTCAAAAGCGCCTTTCAATATTAAGACATGTGGATGATATTTTGCTTGATGAAATTAGAAATGTCGGATATTATAAAAAATTATGGCAATCCTTCGCCGTGCTTCTGCCCATAAAAAGTGTGGGGGTTATGGGTGACAGCCGAACCTATGAAAACATTGTGGCAATCCGGGCGGTAACAAGCAAAGACGCAATGACCGCGGATTGGGCCAAGCTGCCTCATAAATTACTCGGTAACATATCAAACCGAATAATCAACGAAGTCGTGGGGGTAAACAGAGTAGTTTACGATATCAGTTCCAAACCGCCAAGCACAATCGAGTGGGAATAAACAAAAATGACAACCAATGGAATTTCCAAATTTAAAATGCAAACAGATGATGAGAAACCGGATTTCCAGCCTCAAGAAGAAATCGAAAATTTTCAAGTCGAAAAATTAAGCAAGCGTATCACCCGTATTTCGATTCTCATCCCATGTTTCATAGTTGTCATAACCCTTGCGGTGTATTTGGATTTAAAAAAAAATATCTCCATAGCCGACAGCACAGGAAGCATGGGGGTTAAATCACTTTCTAACGAACTCGATTCAAAATTCTCATCCCTTTCCCTTCGACAGGCGAATCTGGAAGATGACCTTACGAAGAGAATTGAGGCAATTGAAAAGAGTACCGCCTCTATTCAGGCAAACCTGAATAAAGCAACCACAGCTATAAAGTACATTAGATCCGCCAGAACAACAGACAATAAAAATTTTGAAAGCACTCTGGCAACTCTCGACAAAAAATTGTCTTCTTTGCCCGGAGAGTTGGAAACTATGGCATCGGATCTAAAGGACATTGATAATTCATTTAACAATGAGTTGAAAAATCTTTCCCGGATTATCGGAAGCGTCAAAAAAGATCTGACAAATATCAGAGCCGATATTGATTCTCTTAGATCTTTCGCCATTGATAAAAAGACGGTTGATGTCTTGCTGAAAAACCAGCAGGAAGCCTACCAGCTCGCTTTACAGAAAATAACACACAACCTTGAAGACAAAATAGAATCCCTTGAAAACAAGTTAAAAGAGCAGAAAAAGGATATAAATGAAGCTTTACAATAATAGTGTGTTTGGAAACCGGATAAGATTCGTTTCAAGGAAAAACGCAAGAACAAACATGACCGCCGGCAAAGTGTCAGAGAGGGAATTTTTGTATCTTTGTCTTTTAAAAATGACCGGAGAGTTGTTCGGGATAGAAGAAAAACCAATCCGCAAAAAAATTCCTGACCTATGTAACGGTATCGCAAATTTCATCCGTCTCTCCGCCGCCTTTCCAATAATTGCAAAGCCCCTAAGCTCAGCACATGATAGACTGCCATAAATGCGAACATTACTATGTCACCTGGGATAAGAATTTTCCACATGGCTGTAGGGCCATGAAGTTTAAATCCAAACAACTTCCTTCAAGAGTCGTGCGAGTCAGTTCTGATCGTGAGCGCCTTTTATTTAACATATAGAAATTAAAAAAAAGGAAGTAGAGCTTTAAGATTCCGGAATACCTGTCGCATTCAGCAGATCATCCGGTTAAAAAGCAAAGGAAACTATATCATGGACATTGAATTGTTGAATCAAATCCTTGGCAATGTTGCCGCAGGTAAAATATCCGTACAGGATGCCGCCCGGAAACTCAAGCATCTGTCATTCGAGGAACTTGACTATGCACATATCGACCATCACCGCTCACTGCGCAAGGGGTTCCCCGAAGTTATATTTGGACAGGAAAAGACCGCCGACCAGATTATCGGTATCATGGAAAAAATGCTGCCCCAGGAAAAAGTGGTTCTGGTGACACGCATAAACTCCCTTCAAGCGGATCAGGTTGTTTCACGCTTTCCCGAGGCGGTATATCATCAAGATGCAAATATGGTTGTCTGGAAAAAACATGAAATCCCTTTGCGAGGTAAAGGGACCATCGTTATAATTTCAGCCGGCACATCGGATATCCCGGTTGCCAAAGAGGCATTTGTTACGGCACAAGCCATGGGAAACCCGGTAGAATCTATTTTTGATGTGGGGGTTGCCGGCATTCACCGGTTGTTCAATCATAAAAAACTAATCGATCAGGCTTCGGTTCTTGTTGTCGCGGCAGGAATGGAAGGAGCACTACCCAGCGTGGTTGCCGGGATGGTAAGCCGGCCGGTGATCGCTGTTCCCACAAGCGTAGGCTACGGAGTCAGCTTTGGTGGGTTAACCGCTCTTTTTGCCATGTTGAACAGCTGCAGTTCAAATGTTGCTGTCGTAAATATCGATAACGGATTCGGCGCCGGTTATATGGCTTCCATTATAAACAGAGTATAGGGAAGCATTTTTTGGGGGGAATTGTTTTATGAGCACAAACGAAAAATTCTGGATAGGATTTGGAGATATTCACGAGGATCTTTCACTTGTTGATGAAATTCCGGGTCTTGCCGATGCAGCTGGTGTGATCATCAGCGGTGATATCACCAACAGAGGGGGCATCCGCAGGGCAGGTCAACTGCTGGAAGTGGTTTTTAAGATAAACCCCAACATCTACGCCCAGATCGGTAATATGGATCAGTCTGAAATCACGTCTTATTTAGATGACAAGGGTTGGAATATTCATGCAAAGGGAAAACAACTCACCGAAGATATCGGTATTATGGGCGTGGGATATTCTACACCGACACCGTTTATGACCCCTTCCGAGGTCCCCGACGCCAAGCTGGCACAATGGCTAACCCAGGGATATGAACAAATAAAGCATCTGCCGAAACTGATTCTCGTGGCCCATGATCCGCCCTTTGGATCAAAAGCTGCCGATCTGCCTTCCGGAGAAAACGTGGGTAATAGATCCGTTCTGGAATTTATCCAGAGAGTCCAGCCGGATATTTGTTTAACAGGTCATATTCATGAAGCGGAATCCGAAGATTTTATCGGCAAAACAAAAGTGTTGAATCCCGGCATGTTATGCATGGGAGGATATGTGCTGATCCGGCTGAAAGGAGATGAGTTGGAAGCCGATCTCATGTACATATGACAAAGAAGTTTGAAGTGAGCTAAAGTGAGCTAAAGTGCCTAAAATTATGGTATTCTATCATTTTTAAAATTACTGCGCTGAAAGCGCATTCATCAACTTTAGT
>CAZIIV010000034.1:17356-21185 GCA_964539365.1 uncultured Desulfobacteraceae bacterium
AACTTTAGTCACTTTTGTCGGTTTACTGCTTATAACCGATGGCCCGCAAAAAGTCCTTTCGCTCCTTTATATCGTCTTCGGCTTCAATTCCTTTGGAGGAAGATCCGTCAATGACACCCACGATTCCTCGTCCCAGCTCTGTTTCTGCGACAATAACTTCCACAGGATTTGCCGTTGCGCAAATGATTCTGCAGACTTCCGGAACGTTTTTGATGGTATTCAATATATTGACGGGAAACATGTTTTTCATAAAAATAATGAAACAGTGTCCCGCAGAAAGATTATAGGCATTTTTCTTCGCCAATTCAGTTAGATCGCTATCCGTTCCCGTATATCTCACCAGGCACGGACCGGAAGCTTCACAAAATGCCAGACCGAATTTGGCTCCCGGAACGGTATTAACGATCGCCTCATAGACATCTTCGACCGTTTTGATAAAGTGAGAATGCCCTAAGATCATGTTCAAATCATCCGTTTTTTCAATCTTGACCGTTTTTATTTCCATAAGTCCTCCGTTGTTAAGTAAATGTTAGGAACCCGGCACAGCTGGGTGAATGTAGACATGATCCTTTCTTTGCCCTCGGAAAGAAGAAAAAAGGGACTTAACGCCAAAGTAAAAAATAGCCAGCACATCTTCATGCCCTTGTTATCTTTTTTTCAGTTGATGACAGGACTTTTAAGCCGCAGCGCCTCTCAATGGGCTGAAAGTCTTTATCATTGTGCAGGAGAGGTATGTCGTTTTCGATAGCAACTGAGGCAATCATACAATCCAGTGGTTTTCGGATTGTGATACCAATTTTACGCAATTTCCTATAAATATCAGCAGATCTTAAAAAAACAGTATATGGCATTGGAAGTAAAATTAAACTTTTGAACAAGTCTCTTGTTTTTCTGAATTCTGTATCTTGCCGAATGCCTTGAAGTACCTCTGCCAAAATGATACCGCAGATGCAGATGTTTTCTCTACGCTTAATAATGGTTTCCAACGCCACCACATGGGACAACGATCGTGCCGCAAAAAAATCGATCCATACAGTTGTATCGACAAGAATCATCATGTATCACGCCCGCTACGCCACTCGTTAAGATTGCCCTCCCAATGAACCTTACCTCTTAATTCGAGAATCTTAGTTTGTGATTCATGTCGAAGCAACTCACGTAATGCATAATCGATTAAAGCCCTCTGTGTTTTTATACCGGTCGCTTTAAAGCATTCTTCTACAAGTTTCTCATCAAGTACGATATTCGTCCGTTTCATAAGGCATCTCCAATTTTGCATACACATTATCATGTAAAAGATGTGTATGCAAGCGAAAATATCGTAAAGATAACGTGGAAGTTACCAGGCGCTTTGCGCCGAGCAAGCGGCGGATGAAATCCGTAGCGATTGTCGAGGACGCGCAGCGTCCTCGACAATCGTGGTGCTGACCCAACTGGGGTCAGCAAAACCCCAGTCGGGTCAGCACATGGTTATTTTTCTTGACATAATTAAATAAAATGTTAAATTAACAACTATAAATAAACTACCCTTGAGGTTTCGACCCAGGGCGCGGGGCCACTTCGGTGGCCCCTGCTTTTATAAGATATAATAATTATGAGAACTTATATCTATATCGATGGGTTTAATTTTTATTATGGCGCGGATGTTCTCTGTAATCTTTCAGCGATCCAAATTTTGATAATTGATTGCCGGGGCACTCCAAGACGCTTTGCTTCTTTATCCAAACGATGGATCATCCATACCGGAAAATCTACATTAACTCTTTTTTGCTCTTGTCCAGGTCTTTTAGCCTTTGACAAATCTAAGAACTCGGTAATATTGTCCTTATTATCAAATTTTTTATCTAAATCCTTAGCTTTCATAAATTTCTACCTCCTCCGTACGGGCATGGCGAACGGAAATAATTCTAATTTTTCCGAGACCGAATCGTAAACGAGTTCGTCTTTTGGCTTTTGTTTGCTTGCGTCAGTTTTTTCTTTCGTGTGACTTGATAAGTTTTGATCTCTTTCGCCAATGGATGAAGAGGATCGACCACTAAATGCGTGAGTGATACGATGAAGGCACCTGCATTATTTTCCAACGATTCGATTTGGCAACTAATCCCTGCTTCATCGCCCATATAAACTACATCGCAAATTTGCAAACTTTGTCCATTATTTCTAACGCCCTGTTTACGCAGAAATACTTTTGTCTTAGGAGTCAGATATGTGGGTATGGGAAGAGCCGCTTTCATCTTATTGACCAGCTCTGTGACTTGTATATAGTTATCAATTTTCAGCCCCATATTGTTCAGCGGTATCTGGGTAATTTCATTTGTATCAATTTGTTCGAATTCATCCGGGTCGATTTTAATTAAAGTGGATACAAGTCGCCCCTGGTCATTATCGCGCGCAAAAGCGACAATATGGGTTCCGGCAAGGACATGACGATACTGTTCCTCCAAGACGGCTTGGCTCCTTGGAGACATTTCCGCTTTAAACTCATGGTACGGATAAGCATATATCCGTTGCTCCTGAATATCGAATAGAAGAATAGGTTTTTTGTCTTGTAACGTTTTATGCAGTTTAAGAAAATTTATTCGATGTTCTTCAAAAACATAATTCAAGGGATTGCTCACTTAATTCTCCCGATCGTAGCTAAACAAACAATTGTATATAAGTCCAAGGACGATGCACTATCCAAATCTCATTTTGATGCAACCAGATAGGATCTGCGTTCCTTCGGATGAACTCGTCCACATCCATACCGTCGTTGGTTGGCGGTCGCTTAACTCGCTTCTGTTTTCCGTTAATGAAGATGGTCATATACCCTTTCTGCCGGCGCTTCTTCTCTGCCTTTTCAGATGCAGTGAGTTTTCGTTTACACTTTGCCATGATGGTTACCTCTCTCACGCCGGATTTGCTGAGTTCGAATGATCTCAGCTCTTGGTAATCCTCCAGTACCTGATCCCTGGTGCCCCATTCTGACATTCAGGACACAGCCTCTCGTGCATGTCAGACCCATTTGTTCCATACACATAGCCACAATTGGTACATTCGGTCTTGTATGCATATTGTCCATGATCGGTTCCCGGCACTCCGCAATGACCGCAACACTGCTGGCCGTTAGGATTGAGGTAGCCGATTTCGACGGTCTCGCCGCTGCCATCCTGCCAATTGATCAGAATATAGTTTTCGTCCATTATTAATCTTTCTCCCAACGTCGCGCTTGACCAACGGGCGCGTTTTTAGTCCGTCTACGCCCAAGCGCATGTTCGCTGAAGGCTTCTCTTTAATAATTGGAGTGAGGATGAATAAGTTCGTGAGAAATTGGTTTTACGGTTTGCCACTCTTTTGACGTATTTTCCGCAAACCAGAGATCATAATTCTTCTGTAAATTCATCCATAGATCTGCTGTAGTATCGAAAGCTCGGGATAAACGCAATGCCATATCCGGAGTTATGGAGCCTCTCTCATTAACAATTTTTGATAATGTTTTCCTGGACACACCAAGGATAGCAGCCATATCTTTTATGGTAATGGATAAGGGGCCTAAGTAATCCTCTTTTATTATTTTGCCTGGGTGCGTTGGTTGCCTTTGCATTTTTCGCATATTATCACCTTTTTAATGGTAATCATCGTAATCCACGTTGTGTGCATCACCTTCAATGAACTCAAAAAACATCCTCCAATTTCATGAAACGTTAACAGCATATAGCCCTTTTTTATCTCCGCTTAGCTTATGGAGGTTGGCGCCGGGGTAATTCATATCTTTGATTTCATTGGCGGCATTCAAACGGTCTAAAATCCTTTCCAGCCTATCACCATGCTCCAGTCTAATTCCTTTCTT
>CAZIIV010000035.1:0-3158 GCA_964539365.1 uncultured Desulfobacteraceae bacterium
AGGTTTCAGGGTTGCGTGCATCCTGAAACCTGACACCAAATGGACATGGCAATCTTAGCAAACAACAGTTTTGGTTTACACTCGTTCAGAAGTATATGCTGTTACAATAGGGAAAAAATTTTTTTAACGCCGACGTTAAGGGAAACACATGGTTTTTGATAGTGTCATACATAACGGTCTTGTTATTACGGTAAATTCCGATTTCGACATCATTGAAAACGGCGTGATTTGTATCAGCAAAGGAACGATCCACAGGATTGAAGCACGCGTCCTTGGTACGCCGCTGCCTGAGGCAAAAGAAATAATTGATGCCAACGGCGGCATCATTATGCCCGGCCTGGTAAATACCCATACCCATCTTCCCATGACATTGTTCAGAGGGCTTGCCGATGATCTTCCTTTGGCTCAATGGCTGGATGAGTTCATCTTTCCCTGCGAGGCCAAATATTTAACCCCGGAAACGGTCCGTCTCGGGACACTTGTGGCTTGTGCGGAAATGATGCTCTCGGGAACAACGACCTGCTGTGACGGATATTTTTTCGAGGATGATGTTGCATCGGCAATTTATGAATCAGGAATCAGGGGCGTATTGGGACAGGGGGTTATCGATTTTCCTGCGCCGGGCGTGCCGGATCCGTCAGACAATATCAAGAATGCGATGAGGTTTGTTGAAAAATGGCTGGAAGTCTCTCACTTAATAACTCCCTCGATATTTTGCCATTCTCCATATACCTGTTCCGAAGCGACGCTAAAAAAAGCCAAAGCCGCTTCTGATTCAAAATCACTTCTTTTTCAGATACATGCGGCTGAAATCAAAAGCGAATATGTGCGGATTCAGACCGAACAGCATACGACTCCGGTCAAGTACCTGGATAGCATCGGCATCCTGGATGAAAATACCCTGATGGTTCACGGCATATGGCTGGATGATGATGACATCGAGATCATCTCAAAACGCCGGTCAAAGGTTTCCCATAACCCCCAGAGCAATATGAAGCTTGCCTCGGGCATTGCACCGGTTCCGAGTCTATTAACCGCCGGGGTAACCGTGGGTCTGGGTACGGACGGGTGTGCCAGCAACAATGATTTGGATCTTTTCCGGGAAATGGACACGGCTGCCAAGCTTCATAAGGTGAATCTTATGGATCCCACGGTCATGGATGCCAAGACCGTATTGAAAATGGCGACAATAGACGGTGCAAAAGCCATAGGCGTTGATAAACATATCGGCTCCCTTGAACCGAACAAACAGGCCGATGTTATAATTATCGATACCCTCACCCCCCACCTGGTTCCCATGTACAACCCCGTATCCCATATTGTGTATACCGCCCAGGGTTCGGATGTAAGGGATGTGATGATTTCCGGAAGAATTCTTGTCAGAAATAAGAACCTGCTGACCCTAGACCTGGAAGATATATTGGAAAGACTTACCCGATTCAGTGGGAGCATATTAAAAAAGTAAAGAATCCTGGCCCAGAGGACCAGGCTTTTTTTATCCCCAGAAGGGATTCGCTTTGTTGGAAGTTCAAAAATCACAAATATCAAATCACAAATATCAAACAATGACCGAAATTCGAAAATCCAAACAATGTCTCGTTCTTGAAGGTTTTGGTCATTTAATATTGGAATTTGTGATTTATTTGTAATTTGCTTGCCCGCCGTCCTTTTGGCGGGGTGCTTGTAATTTGTGATTTTAGACCCAAAACTGCCAAGGCAGAGCCATCTATCTTTCACATGGCCCACAGGACCAGGTTTCAATGTGAAAATAAATGAGGTTATATGAATTTGAAAAATATTATCAGATCGGCACGGGGCCGAAAACCGGTTGATCTTGTTTTGGCCAATGCGCGGATCATCAATGTTTTCTCAGGGGAAATTTTTAACGGTGATATTGCTGTTGCCCATGGATATATCGTAGGGTTCGGATCATATTCGGCAAAAAAAACGGTGGATATGGGCGGACGCTTTGTCGCTCCCGGTTTCATTGATGCCCACGTTCATATTGAAAGTTCAATGACAGGGGTTACCGAGTTTGCCCGTGCCGTGGTGGCTTGCGGCACCACCACCGTGGTGGCCGACCCCCATGAAATTGCCAATGTGCTCGGTGCTGAGGGTATAAACTATATGCTTCGCTCAAGCCGGGGTCAGCCCATGAATATCTATTTCACTCTCCCGTCCTGCGTTCCCGCTACACCCATGGAAACTTCGGGTGCAGAACTTGCGGCAAAGGATCTTTTGCCGTTTATGGGTCATGACCAGGTTTTGGCATTGGCCGAAATGATGAACTATCCGGGGGTAATCAATGAAGATCCGGAAGTTTTAAGAAAAATAGAGATGGCCCGAAGAGCCCGCAAACCTTTGGACGGTCATGCGCCCGGACTTTCCGGTCATGACCTTTTCGCCTATATATCCGCGGGAATTTCGAGTGACCATGAATGTACCACGGAACAGGAGGCAAAAGAAAAACTTAATTTGGGGATGCACATCATGATCCGGGAGGGGACGGCCGCAAAAAATCTGGAAGCGTTGCTTCCGGTGGTAAATGAGCGAACCGCTCGCCGGATGATGTGGTGCACGGATGACCGACATCCCCAGGACATCCTGGAAAAAGGGCATATTGATTCAATGGTACGTAAGGCCATAGATGCCGGCCTTGACCCTGTGATTGCGATTCAAATGGCCACGATAAACCCTGCCGAATATTTCGGGATCAAAACTGCCGGCGCCATTACACCGGGCCGAAGAGCGGATCTGGTGGTATTTTCAGATCTTGACTCCCCACACATGGAGACCGTGTATTATGGCGGCGTTTTGGTGGCTGAAAATGGAAAAATGTCACCGGATATCGTGCCCCCCGAGCCTGTTCTTGTCCCGCCGTCTATGACCGTTGACATGAACCAGATAGACCTTTCCATCCCGGCGGCAAATGGGCGGATCAGAGTCATAGATATCGTGCCGGACCAGATAATAACCGGGCAACGCGTTTTGGAACCCATGATATCAGACGGCAATGCCGTTGCGGACACCTCCCGTGATATGTTGAAAATTGCGGTCGTTGAACGGCATACCGGGTCGGGCAATGTGGGAAAAGGGTTTGTCAGAGGGTTTGGATTGAAACGGGGCGCCATTGCATCAAGCGTGGCCCATGACTCCCA
>CAZIIV010000035.1:3258-18377 GCA_964539365.1 uncultured Desulfobacteraceae bacterium
GAGGGTTTGGATTGAAACGGGGCGCCATTGCATCAAGCGTGGCCCATGACTCCCATAATACATTTCCGGATGGACACTGGACTGCATCCTCCGTGACAGTTGGACTGTCTGCGTTAAGAATTGACAACCCATGGATTTAATAGTATGAATCTTCCCCAAAGACTGTAAAGCTTAAGACCGTAAAACTTTCCCAAAAATGGCAAACCTATTGCCGAATATTGTCGTAATACCCCGGACCCTTCAATTTGCTTGTTTAACACAACCCTCTAAAATTTAATGATTTCTCGATTTTTTCAATGTGCTTTTAACTTTTGCATGGTTCTTGCAACAACTAGGCTTAACCGTGTTACTATTATAGAATACAGAGGGCTGACCGATGAAATTAAACTCTTTTTTCCAATTTGTTATTATCCTGATAATATTATACCTTATTGGCGGATGTGCGGATAGAATGCCGTTTTTTTTTAATGGCAAGGTTTTCCGTTATCCTGATTCCAAGATTGCAAACCAAATGCGCCTGAAGGACGGGTGTTATGCCGAGCTTGAAACCAAGGATTCGTGGAAAAACGTATTAAAATTTTACAAATATCACATGAGCAAAACCGGCTGGTCCATACGGGTTGAACGAGAAGTTTCAGAAGTCGATAGTGACGACCCCAAATCCTCAGCTTTTTTGGTTTTTTTTAAAGACAATGAAGGCGTAATGATTGATGCGTATCCGTCGGTTAGCGGCGATAAAACACAAATCGCTATGTTTATGGGGGACATTGATGAACAATAAAGGCTTCACGTTAACCGAACTGACCGTTACTCTTGCCCTTTTGGGTATAATGTCAGCCATTTCCATACCCAGTTATTTTTCCTGGCTTCCCAGGCACCGCTTGCAAACCTCCGTAAGACAGATTTATGATGACATGAATATGGCAAGATCTATGGCAGTAAAAAACAACACAGCCGCAGTTGCAATATTTGACATTTCAAACGACACATATACAATATTTTTAGATACAATTGAGAACTGGGAATTGGACCCAGGCGAAACTGTCATAAGTAACGGTACGCTGGAAAATGATGTAGATATTACCGGACCTACATTTACTAGTGGTGATACGCATGGATTTAATAGCAGGGGGATGTCCGCCGATACCTCAACCAATGTCTATGATGTCTATTTGACAAATTCCACTGGACTGTTTTTGGGTGTACGAGTAAGTGTTGCCGGCTGTCTCGAAATTATAAGCAGCACCGACGGAGGCACCAACTGGAGTTAGTGCAGGTTTTGGGTTAAACCCGGTTTTTCATGATTGAGGATGAGCAATTGCCGGACGGGATTGCCCATGAACTCAATCTTATCAAAAGATATCTTCTGTTTTGTTCAAAAATTTCATTTTTTTCTTGACCCCTTCCTTTTTCTGAGATAAGAAACCCGCTTGGTTATATTCTATCTGGTTACAATGCGCTTTACGCTCCTTGTAAGCAAAGGAAAAAAAGCGCACGGTGATAACATTTCAGGCCTGTGCCGTATTATTGCAGAGTAAGATTTGTGCTAAAACAAGCATAATTTCAGCACAATTAAGGTGCGGCCTAAAAAAGGATGCGGAGGCACGATCAGATATGCTGACAGAATATTATCCTATCCTCTATACCGTAATTCTCGCCATTCTCTTCGCCGGCGTGACCGTCTTTCTCTCACATATCCTCGGCCCCAAGCGTAAGTTTAAAGTCAAAAACGAGCCCTATGAATGCGGGCTTCCCAGCGAAGGCGCTCAATACACCGATACCCCGGTCAAATTTTATATCATCGCGTTGCTCTTTCTTGTTTTTGACCTCGAAGCCGTCTTCCTGTATCCGTGGGCCGTCTATTACAAAAAACTCGGCCTGTTCGGATTCGCGGAAATGCTTCTTTTTATGCTGGTTCTTTTAATATGTTACATTTATGTGTGGAAAAAGGGAGCACTGGAATGGGAATAGAAAATTACCTGCAGGGTGAAAACTATGCGGTTACAAGTCTGACAAAACTGGTCAACTGGTCCCGGAGCAATTCCGTGTGGCCGTGCACATTCGGCCTTGCGTGCTGCGCCCTTGAGATGATCGCAAGCACACTGGCCGATTTTGACATTTCCAGATTTGGCTCCGAGGTGTTCCGGCCGTCACCCCGGCAGTCAGATTTACTTATCGTTGCGGGAACGCTGACCAAAAAAATGTCGGTGATGGTCAAGAGGATATACGATCAGATGCCGGATCCAAAATGGGTTATCGCCATGGGGGCCTGCTCTTCTTGCGGGGGTGTGTTTCAAAGCTATGCCGTGGTCCAGGGGGTGGACCAGATCATACCGGTGGATGTTTACATACCGGGCTGCCCTCCGCGCCCTGAAGCGGTACTGGCCGGTCTTATGAAAATTCAGGAAAAAATAAGGACGGAAAGACTGGACCAGAGGCCGGATTTTGCCGGTTGAACGCTGAAAAAAAGGATGGAAGCGAATGAGTTACAAACACGTTATCCAAACTATCCATAAAAAATTTCCGGAAGCGCTGGTAGACGAACGTGAAAACAAAGGCCAACGGGAGATCACTTTGGCGAATAGCCGGTTTTATGAAACCATGCGCCTCCTTCAAGAAAACTCCGACCTTCCCTATGACCTGCTCATCGATATCCTGGGAATTGACTATACCCCCAGAACCCCCCGGTTTGATCTGGTATATGTTCTTTTGTCAACAAAGGATTTCAGCCGCCTCATCGTGAGGCTAAAGGCGGAAGAAGGGGAAGAAATTCCGAGCGTGAGCAGTATCTGGCACTCCGCCAACTGGGGAGAAAGAGAAGTCTATGACCTTATGGGAATACCATTTTCAGACCATCCCGATCTAAAACGCATCCTTACCTGGAAAAATTTTGAGGGGCATCCGTTGCGCAAGGACTACCCCCTTGAGGGAAAGGACTTTGACAAACCGTTTGATCCGGAAACTATCGAGGATTACACGTAAAGGAGGCTTTCTGTTTTCATGCGAAAATCGGTTTTTTCAAATACCTTAGTGAAAGACGAGTGTAGAAATCATGGCTGAAAGCAAAAAAATGTACCTGAACATGGGGCCTCACCATCCCGCGACACACGGTGTACTCCGCATCGAGCTGGAACTGGAAGGTGAAACCATTGTGAACGCAACTCCCCGTATCGGTTACCTGCACCGTGGGATCGAAAAAATTGCTGAACACCGGAACTATCAGCAGGTGATTCCCCTTACCGACAGGCTCGATTATGCATCAGCTTCGGCAAACAATATGGGCTACTGCGTGACCGTGGAAAACCTGATGGGAATCGAGGTTCCCAAACGGGCCCAGTATCTCAGGGTGATCATGGCAGAACTTGCCCGTATCATGGGACACCATCTCTGGATCGGCACCCATGCCTTGGACATCGGCGCGATGAGCGTGGTTTTTTATGCGTTCAGGGACCGGGAAATGATCATGAACATTAACGAAGAGATATCCGGATACCGGCTGACTCCCACTTTTTTTCGTATCGGCGGGGTGGCTCATGATGCAACGCCCAAATTCATAGAAATGGTGAGAGATTTTGTGAAATGGTTTCCCAAGGGGCTGGACGGTTACCATAAGCTGTTAACGGAAAACAAGATATGGACCACTCGGACCATGGACATCGGAACCATCTCTGCGGAAGAAGCGGTCAATTACGGCTTAACCGGCCCCAGTCTCAGAGGGTCCGGGGTGGCCTATGACCTGCGAAAGGCATTCCCGTACAGCAGTTATGATGATTTTGATTTTCAAATACCGGTGGGCGATAAAGGGGATGTATACGACCGCTACCTGGTGCGAATGGAGGAGTTCAGCCAGTCCCTTAAAATTATTGACCAGGCCATTGAAAATTTGCCTGAAGGACCGGTAAATGTCGACAATCCCTGGATAACCAATCCCGAATTAGACGAAGTGCAAAAGGATATCAGTGCGCTGATCCGGCGCTTCATGATCCAGGTCAAAGGCCCTGTCGCTCCTGAAGCGGAGGTCTACCATGCGGTTGAAGGGGCTAAAGGAGAGCTCGGGTTCTACCTGGTTGGGGACGGCAGCGAACATCCTTTTCGGCTTAAAATAAGGTCTCCATGTTTTTATCTGGCCAGTGCGCTTCCGCGTCTTATGATAGGGCATATGGTGGCGGATGCCATTGCCATCATCGGGAGCATCGATGTTGTTTTAGGCGAAATCGACAGGTAAGATCAGGATGTTAAATATTCGGATCGAGCTCAATTATAACAAATTTTATTTATTCATGTGACCGGAAAAGGGAAAGAGGAGTATGGTCAGGTTAACGATCGACGGAAGTGAGGTTGAGGTTCCCGAGGGCACGACGATTCTCAAGGCCGCTGAAACAGCAGGTATTCGTATTCCAACCCTTTGTTACCACAAGAGGCTGCCGCCCATCGAGTCGTGCAATATGTGCATTGTTGAGATTGAGGGAGAGACAGAGCCTGTTAATTCCTGCGCGGCTCCGGTTTCGGAAGGCCTTGTTGTGACCACGAATTCAAAGGCTCTCCATGAGCAGCGCACGGCAAATCTTAAAAAAATATTGAAACACCACCCCCTTGACTGCCCCGTATGTGACAAAGCCGGGGAATGCGAACTCCAGGATATTGTGTACGAATTCGGTATCGAAGATGTTCCCTATGAACCCCGCAAAGTAAAAAGAGATGATACCTACTCCACAACACTGATCCGTTACTGGGCAGACAGATGTATCCTGTGCGGACGCTGCGTGGCGGCATGCCGGGATCTCAAACAGATCGGTGCTCTGGAAATACAGGGGGAAGATGAACATGCCAGGATCGTTGTAGATCCTGATAAATGCAAGTCCTGCGGGGAATGCCTCATGGTATGTCCCACCGGCGCCCTGACCGAAAATCTGAGCAGATACAAGGGAAGACCCTGGCTGGTCAAGAGGGTTTGGACCACCTGCTCCTACTGCGGATGCGGGTGCCAGTTTCAGCTGAACGTTCTGGACAACCGGGTGATCGGCATTACCACCGATGTGGACACGGGCGTAAACCGGGGAAGCGTTTGTGACAAAGGGCGCTTCGGATATGAGTATATCGGAGACGAAAGCCGTCTTAAAAAACCGCTCATAAAAGAAAACGGAGCCTTCAGAGAGGCAAGCTGGGACGAAGCCCTTGACCTGGTCGCCGAAAAGTTCAAAACCATCCGTGATGAACACGGCCCGGACTCGATTGCAGGACTTACTTCGGCCAAATGCACCAATGAGGAGAACTTTCTGTTTCAAAAATTCATTCGCGCGGTGATCGGGACCAATAACGTGGATCACTGCGCCCGGCTCTGACATTCTTCAACGGTGGCAGGTCTTGCCGCCACGTTGGGAAGCGGGGCCATGACAAACCCCATCAGTGATGTTCTCAAGACGGAAGTTATCCTGGCAATCGGAACCGACACCACGAGTAATCATCCCATCATTGCCAACTACATTATGGAAGCCGTCCATCGGAAGGGGGTAAAGCTCCTTGTGATCGACCCCAGGCATATCGACCTGGTGGATCACGCAGACCTCTGGCTGCAGCACAATCCGGGCACCGACGTTGCATTGTTAAACGGGCTCATGCACATCATTATCAAAGAAAATTTACAGGATCAATCCTACATTGACGAGCGAACCGAAGGTTTTGAGGATCTGAAAAGCTGCGTTGAAAAATATGCCCCGGAATACGTCTCAACAATTACCGGGGTTCCTGAAGAAAAGCTTTATGCTGCGGCCCGGCTCTATGGAGAAGCCGATCCCGCAGCAATCCTTTACACCATGGGGATAACCCAGCACATTACCGGGACGGATAACGTTAAATCCTGTGCCAACCTGGCCATGCTTTGCGAGAACGTGGGAAAGGTCGGCGGCGGCGTGAATCCGCTCAGAGGCCAGAATAATGTCCAGGGTGCCTGTGATATGGGTGGCCTGCCCAACGTCTTTCCGGGCTATCAAGCGGTTACCGTGGATGAGGTCAGGAAAAAATTTGCTGATGCATGGGGGGTGGAAGGCTTTCCGTCCACGCCCGGCCTGACCATTACGGAGATGTTTGATGCTGCCGAGTCCGGAAAAGTAAAAGCCCTGTATGTCATGGGAGAAAATCCCGTGCTGAGCGACCCGGACAAGCATCATATAGAACATTGTATAGAAAGTTTGGATTTTTTTGTGGTTCAGGATATATTTCTTACGGAGACCGCAAAACAGGCCGACGTTGTACTGCCGGCAACCTGTTTTGCGGAAAAGAACGGAACGGTTTCAAACACCGAACGCAAGGTCCAGAGGGTTCGGAAGGCGGTGGAACCCCCGGGAGAAGCCAGAGAGGACACCTGGATCATCAGCGAAATCTCCAGAAGGATGGGCTATACCATGTCCGCAACAACTCCGGAAGAAATCATGAAGGAGATCAACCTCTTGACCCCGAGTTATAAGGGGATAACCTACAAGCGAATCGAAAAAGGCGGGATCAGCTGGCCGTGTCCGGATGAAGACCATCCCGGAACGCCCGTACTTCATGTGGGAAAATTTGCCAGAGGCAA
Source organism: uncultured Desulfobacteraceae bacterium (assembly GCA_964539365.1). Taxonomy (GTDB): domain Bacteria; phylum Desulfobacterota; class Desulfobacteria; order Desulfobacterales; family UBA11574; genus S5133MH16. Next base: position 9,830 of record CAZIIV010000035.1, read on the forward strand.
GGGGCTTTTCTTTGGCGTTGATTACATACCGCCTGCCGAAGAAGTGGATGACGAGTACCCGTTTTTGCTCAGCACCGGTCGGGTTCCGCAACACTTCCATACCGGAACCATGACCCGGCGCGGCACGGGCCTGAATCGTCTTTGCCCGGAACCCATCGCGCAACTAAATCCAGAAGATGCCGAAAAGCTGAACGTATCGGAGGGGGAGTACATAGAGATCTCATCAAGACGGGGCAGTATAAAACTCAAAACATGGCTCACGGAGCGTTCCAAACCCGGAATGGTTTTTGTGCCGTTCCATTTCCATGAAGCTCCGGCAAACATCTTAACACATGCAATGGTTGACCCGGTGGCAAAGATACCCGAGTTTAAGGTCAGTGCGGTCAAGGTTAAAAAAGCTTCATGAGGGAGTAACCCAGATGGTTGAATATTTAGTCATTCCTGTAATCAAACTTATTGTGATATTCAGTGTGTTCATGTTTATAGCTGCTTACACAACCTATATGGAACGGAAGGTGCTGGGACATATGCAGCTCAGATACGGGCCCATGCGGGTCGGGTTTCACGGTCTTCTCCAGCCGATTGCAGACGGGATCAAGAACTTTTTCAAAGAAGATGTTATCCCTGAAAACGCAGACAAGACCGTATTTGTGTTGGCTCCTGCGATCAGTATTGCGGCCGCCGTTATTCTGCTTTCCGTGATCCCTTTTGGCCCTCCGGTCACGATTTTCGGACGGAAAATCAACCTCTACCTTGCCAATCCGTCCATCGGCATCCTGTTTGTTCTCGGACTTTCAACCCTGGGCTCCTATGGAACCATTCTGGGGGGATGGTCTTCAGGGAACAAATACGGGTACATGGGCGGCCTGCGCGGATCGGCCATGATCATAAGCTACGAAATTTCAATGGCATTTGCCGTGGTGAGTATTATCATGGTTACCGGCTCATTTAGTATCGTTGACATGGTAAATGCCCAGACCGGAGTGTGGAACGTGTTTAAGCAACCGGTGGCCTTCCTTGTTTTTCTGATCAGCGGGATTGCTGAATTAAACCGGACCCCCTTTGATATGCCCGAAGCGGAGTCCGAATTATGCTGCGGATACAATGTGGAATACAGCAGTATGAAATTTGCGCTGTTTTTCCTGGCCGAATATATACACATGATTGTCTTCGCATGCCTGGTCACAGCGCTGTTTCTGGGAGGATGGCACGGCCCGGCCTTTGTTCCCGGCGTTGTATGGTTTTTTCTGAAGATGTTTGCCGTCATCTTCCTGTGTATCTGGGTGAGGGCTACGTTTCCCCGGTTGCGCTATGATAAGATCATGAAGCTTGAATGGAAATTTCTCCTTCCCGTGGCGCTGCTTAATGTTCTGGCCACGGGATTGGTGATGGCAGTGTTATGATGGTCTCGTAAAAAGTCAAGAATACGACTTTTTACGAATTCATCAAATATTATATACGATCCTGAAAAAACAGGTAAGATAATGAAAGAAACCGATGTTATCCATATGAGTAAAAATCGTCCTGAAAAGGGAAAATATGTCAAGCCCCTTTTCAGAGGACTTAATTTTATATTCAAGAACTTTCTTACAAAGCCGGTGACCCTTCAGTACCCCACCGAAAAGACCCAACGAAGCCAACGCTGGAGAGGTCTCCACAGACTCGAGGTTGAACAAAACGGGGAGCTCAAATGCGTAGCATGCGGCCTGTGCGCCCGGATTTGTCCGTCCGAGGCCATTACTATTGTTCCGTATGAGGAAGAGGGAAAGACGCGATATCCTAAAAAATTTGTCATAAACGAACTCCGATGCATATTTTGCGGGTTTTGTCAGGAAGCCTGCCCCAAAGGGGCCATTACATTGACGGGGGTTTATGATTATATCGACTACAACCGGGCAGATTTTATTTTTGATATTGAAAAACTGAAAACCCCGGAACGGTTTCAGTTCACGGGAAAATAACTTAACGTACGAACATCTTCTTGACAGGGGATGCTCTTCGAAAACAGCGTTAAAAAAAGGCTTTAGCTCATGGAACATGCACTGATATTGATTTGTGGCATCATCGCCATCGCCACTGCCGTAATGGTCATATTCTCCCGTAATACCGTTCACAGCGCCATGTGGATGGTCGGAAACTGCTTTATTCTTGCGGTCCTGTTTCTGTTGTTAAAGTTTCAGTTTATCGCAATTCTGCAGGTGATTGTTTACGCAGGCGCAATCATGATGTTTATTATTTATGCGATTATGATGCTGAACCTGCGGGTTTCGGATGAAAGTGCAGAACCTTTGAAAAACCTTTTAAACGGACGGTATTTGCTGCTGGGCCTTTTACTGATCGGATTGTTTATCATCGGGGTCGGGTTCGGTCCCATGGCGTTAAAAGGATCCATGACGGATCAGGCCATGCTAAAATTCGGAGAAGTGGAACTGCTTTCAAATTATATATTTGCCGAGGGACTCCTCCCCTTTGAACTGGTGTCGGTTCTTCTTACGGCGGCAATTGTTGGTGCTGTTTACCTGGCGAAAAAAAATTGATTATTTGATCGAAAGATAAGGTATTACTGTAATGGCTGAATATCAAAACACCTATCTCATTTTATCGGCGATACTTTTTACAATCGGTTGCGGCGGGGTGATCACCCGCAAAAATGCGATTGTTGTGTTTCTGTGCATAGAGATCATGCTCGGAGCCGTTAATCTTGCCTTTGTCACCTTCAGTCGAGCCAATAGCTCCCCCGAAGGGATATTCATGGTGATGTGCATCATGGCCGTCGCGGCGGCCGAGGCAGCGGTCGGACTGGCAATTTTTGTCCTTTTGTACAGGAAAACCGGCTCCATCAATATAGACAAGTTTAACCTGCTAAAATGGTAAGTAGAGGTTTGTGCAATGTTTGATTATGTATGGTTGATTCCCTCCCTGCCCCTTGCCGGGGTGCTGGTAAATGGTCTTTTCGGCCGTCGTATAGAAAAAGCAAATAAAAGTATGATACACTGGATCGCCTGCGGTTCGGTGGGGCTGGCTTTTTTCATCACATGTATCATTTTTGTTCAGATGCTAAGGCTTGAACCGGACAAGCGTTTCTACGATTACATCTGGTTCACATGGATGGCATCCGGGGAATTCAGTGTCCCAATGGGATTTCAGATCGATCCCATTTCAATGTTTATGTGCATGTTCGTCACCGGGGTCGGCTTTTTGATCCATATATATTCAATCGGCTACATGTGGCATGACGAGCATGATGAAGGGACGTATTTCCGATACTTTACCTACCTTAACCTTTTTATGTTATGCATGATCACCCTTGTGCTGGCGGATAACTTCCTTCTGATGTTTCTGGGCTGGGAAGGCGTGGGATTATGCTCATACCTGCTTATCGCGTTCTGGTTCAGTACCAAGGAGTTTGCAATTGCGGGTAAAAAGGCGTTTATCACGAACCGCATCGGAGACTTTTTCTTTGCCATCGGCATGCTGCTGTTGATCGTGAATCTTGGTAAAAACGGGATATGGTCCATAAAATACACGGATGTATTCGCCCACGTTTCCCTTCTGTCACCGGATCTTATTACCTTGATATGCATTCTTTTCTTTTTAGGATGTACGGCCAAATCCGCCCAGATTCCTCTATATGTCTGGCTCCCGGACGCCATGGCAGGCCCCACACCGGTCAGCGCGCTGATTCATGCTGCAACCATGGTCACCGCAGGCGTATATTTTGTGGCTCGCTGCAACATTCTTTATACCATGTCGCCGCTTGCCCTGCAGATTGTTGCCGTTGTGGGCGGCATGACCGCATTTTTCGCCGCCACCATCGCCCTAACCCATAACGACATTAAAAAAGTACTGGCCTACTCAACGGTCAGCCAGCTCGGGTACATGTTTCTGGGTCTGGGAGTGGGCGCCTTTGCCGCAGGCCTTTTTCACGTTTTGACCCATTCCTTTTTCAAGGCGCTTCTCTTTATGTGCTCCGGCTGTGTCATACATGCCATGAGCGGTGAACAGGATATGAGGTATATGGGAGGGCTGCGAAAGAAAATGCCCATCACTTTTTATACCATGGTCATCGCAACCCTGGCCATTATCGGATTTCCGGGGTTTTCCGGTTTCTTCAGCAAAGACGAAATCCTCTGGAAGGCCTTCAGCAGCCCGAGCGGAAATGTAATGTTGTGGGTGATCGGCGTCCTGGCCGCAGCCATGACCGCCTTTTACATGTTCCGTCTCATTTTTATGACGTTTTTCAACGAGTGCAGGGCATCTGAAGAGGTGAAAAAACATATTCACGAGGCACCCAAATCCATGACCACCCCGTTGATCATACTGGCCGTTCTTTCCGTGGTGGGCGGTTATATCGGCATTCCCAAGGCACTTGGCGGGAGTAATCTCGTAGAACATTTCCTTGAACCGGTGATCGGGTTCGGAGAGGGGAAACTTTTTCAAGACGCCGCCGGGCAGGCAATTATACACGGGACGGAAAGCGCCGGGCACCATTCATATGCGGTCGAATACCTCCTTATGATTATTACCACGCTCATTGTACTTGGGGGAATCTTCACCGCATACATGATGTACATGAAAAAGAGGGAGATTCCCGAGAAGCTCGCTCAAAAGAACCCCTTGCTTTACAGGCTGTTGCTTAATAAATGGTATATTGACGAATTGTATGAGTGGAATGTGATTAATCCGCTTCATACGTTCAGTGTCTTTTTATGGAAAATTACTGATGCTTTGGTTATAGACGGTCTTGTGAACAAAACGGCTCAATTTTTCATGTGGTGCGGCAGTATGCTGCGTCACATCCAGACCGGTTATGTGCAACGCTATGCGGTAACCTTCGTAGCGGGCACAGTGGCGATTGTCATGTATTATATCTTTTTACTGTATATTTAGGATGAGATATCGTTTGATCATAATATAGATAAGCAGTTAAGATGATCCGGTTTTATTCGGACAACATCTGAACATAGCAACTTCCGGAGATGACAGAATGAACCAGCTTAATTTCCCGATCATCAGTTTCACTATTTTCTTACCTCTGGCCGGGGTGTTTTTGCTTCTTTTTATACGGGGCGATAAAGAAAAAAATTATAATCTTATGCGCAAGGCCGCGTTTGTCATATCCCTTTTTGAATTCGCGGTTTCCCTGGCGTTTCCGATTTACTTTAATTCAGAAACCCCGCATATGCAGTTTGTCGAACATGCCACCTGGGTCAAGAGCATGGGCATTTCTTATTTTGTCGGCATAGACGGAATCAGCCTGTGGCTGGTGGTGCTGACCACTTTACTTGTTCCGTTGTGCATTCTCTGTTCATGGACGTATATCCAAAAATATGTCAAGGCGTTTCTCATCAGCATGCTGCTTCTTGAAACAGCGATGATCGGCGCTTTTGTATCTCTGGATCTTGTGATCTTTTATATTTTCTGGGAACTTATGCTCATACCCATGTTCCTTCTGATCGGGGTTTGGGGCGGACCCCGGCGCATTTATTCCGCCGTAAAGTTTTTCCTGTACACGGCGGCCGGAAGCCTGCTCATGTTTGTGGCGATTATCTACCTGTATTACTACAATTACAAGATCACCGGAATTGCCACCTTTAACCTTCTGGAGCTGTACAACCTGCATATACCGATATCCATCCAGTTCTGGCTTTGCATGGCGTTTTTCCTGGCGTTTGCGATCAAAGTTCCCATGTTTCCGTTCCATACATGGTTGCCGGACGCCCATGTGGAAGCCCCGGCCGCCGGAAGCGTCATCCTTGCCGCCATTCTTCTTAAAATGGGGACTTACGGTTTTATAAGATTTGCAATGCCGCTGTTTCCTTATGCATCACATCAGTTCCTCCCGATTATCGCGGTCCTGGCAGTTATTGGAATCGTTTATGCGGCACTTGTGGCATGGGTGCAGCCGGACATGAAAAGCCTGGTGGCCTACTCCAGCGTAAGCCACCTGGGATATGTGATGATCGGGCTTTTTGCCTTAAATATGCAGGGGGTTGAAGGGGGCATTTATCAGATGCTGAATCACGGGCTGAACACGGGCGCCCTGTTTATCCTTGTGGGAATTATCTATGAACGAAGACATTCCCGTATGATGGCGGATTTCGGAGGTCTGGCAAAAATCATGCCGATCTTTGCCACGTTCCTTATGATTGTCACCCTGGCGTCGGTTGCCGTTCCCGGAACAAACGGTTTTGTGGGAGAATTCCTGATCCTTGTGGGCGTTTTCAAGACGTATCCGCTTTTTGGGGTGTTTGCCGTCTCGGGAATGATCTTCGGGGCCACCTATATGTTATGGATGTACCAGCGGGTCATGTTCGGCCCCGTTGACAAAGATGAAAACAAAAATATTCCGGACCTGAACCTGCGCGAGATCGCCACGATGGTTCCCATTGCCGTGCTTGTTTTTGTAATGGGAATTTTCCCTGGATATTTCATGAGAAAAATGGATGCGTCGGTCTCGCTTTTTATCAGCCGATTCAACAAAGACTATGAAATGTATGTTCAGGAAGCGACCGGAAAATCCAATACGAACCTGGCAATAAAAAATGCCGCTTTGACACTATCTCAGGATCGATCGTTAACCCAGGATGAAATATTAAAAGACAAGCCTTTGTAAGATAACGGCTTTTTTGCACAATACATTTGGAGGAATTAATGGAGACATTGGATTTCGTTCTGCCAGCAATAAGCTACCCGGCTGTTTGGCCGCAAATTATTCTTGTTGCAACCGCATTGTTCGTACTGCTTATTGATGTCTTCAAGCGCAAAGCAAAAACGGGTTCCATCGCTTTTATATCACTTGCCGGTTCTTTGATCGCACTGGCCTGTTTGATTGTGACATGGCCGACCAGCGGCGGCACTTCTTTCAGCGGTATGGCGTTTACAGACGGCTTTTCTTTCTTTATCACCCTGACCGTCTTGCTGATCCTGATTATGACCATCATGATCTCCATTAATTACCAGAAGTTTTTCTCACGGATAAACTGCGGAGAGTATTACGCCCTTATTCTTTTCGCCACTTGCGGCATGACCCTGATGGCGGCCGGAGGCAACCTGATTCTGATTTTTGTGGCCCTTGAAACCATGTCGGTGTGTATTTACGTTCTTGCGGGTTTTCATAAAGATCAGCTCCGCTCCGCCGAGTCGGCGTTAAAGTACTTTCTTCTTGGAGCCTTTGCCTCGGGTTTTCTTCTTTACGGATTTGCGTTGATCTATGGCGCCACCGGGACCCTGGACATTGCAAAGTTGAGCAACTTCCTGACGACCCATCCCCAGGTACTGAACTCAAAACTCCTTTTTGCCGGTTTGATTATGATGACGGTGGGATTCGGCTTCAAAGTTTCCATGGTTCCGTTCCACATGTGGACGCCGGATGTTTATGAAGGCGCTCCCACAGTGATTACCGGATACATGGCCACCGGCGTGAAGGCGGCTGCCTTCGCAGCGCTGATCCGGGTCATCCTTGTTCCCCTTATTTCTCTCAAAGCAGACTGGACACCCGTCATGTGGATCGCTGCGCTCCTGACCATGACCGTCGGAAACATCGTGGCCCTGGCTCAGGGCAACATAAAACGCATGCTTGCCTATTCAAGCATTGCCCATGCCGGATATATCCTCATCGGATTTGTGGCGAGCACCGCTCTTGCCCAGGCAGGGATGCTCTTCTATCTTATGGCATATGCGTTTATGAACATCGGCGCCTTCGGTGTTGTGGCGCTTCTCGGGAAAGAGGAAGGGGAATATGATCAGATCTCCGATTATGCAGGACTGGGCTTTAAATACCCGATGATGGGGGTGGCCATGTCGATCTTTATGTTTTCCCTTGCCGGAGTTCCGCCCAGTGCCGGATTCATGGGTAAATTCTATATTTTTACCGAAGGCATAAAAGCCGGGTATGTGTGGCTGGTCATATTCGGAGCAATAAACAGCATCATTTCAATTTACTACTATCTCAGGGTTGTTGTAGTGATGTACTTCAAGCCTTCAGAAGGGCTGGTTACCATGCCGAAACCATCGCGGACCACCGTACTTGCATTGGCGATCGCATGCTGGGGCGTGCTTTTGATGGGAATATTTCCCACATACTTCTGGTCCTTTGCAACCAATTGTGTTTTTACCCTTATATAGCAAAAAAACAAAATCGGCTTGTAAGAAACGCGGGTCAGGTGTTTTTTTCTATCGACACCAGACGTTATAATCCTTTCTCCAACTTTCCATTCTATACAATTCTCCCGTTTTTAAATATGTGTACATTTTTTGTGGTCGTATAAAATTATAGTTAAATAAGGTGGTTGTGCGAATCCTAAAATAAAAAGTCTCTCTTGGAGTCCTGCATGTTACAAGAGAAAAATCTTTTTGGCACAGGTGTTGCTCAAAGTTTTATGAACCTGGATTTTTCATGAAGAATTTTTTTAAACATGTAAGCATCAGAATGTTTATCTAAAGGAAACGGTTGGTCAGTCTTTTAGAAGGCTTATCCATCTTTTTATTTGTATATTCAATAAATCAGGTCCAATTTTTCCATAGGAGGCTGTAATGCAATTGCTGG
>CAZIIV010000035.1:18477-21125 GCA_964539365.1 uncultured Desulfobacteraceae bacterium
ATATTCAATAAATCAGGTCCAATTTTTCCATAGGAGGCTGTAATGCAATTGCTGGATGCAAGCATGGCCTTTGCTTTGACGTTGGCCGCTTTGGGAACGGCAGTCACGGTGATCATGGAAGCGATCCACCGGGTATTTCACATTCGTAAAGGAAACCTGATCCTTGTTCTCCAACACCTGAACAAGGAGATTCCTAAGGGACTGTTCAGGGGCATCAAGCCGCCGCGCCGTTGAGATTTTATCGCCAACGTCCTGAATAATAAGACTCGTGTAAAAGACAAGCTTCCCGATTCATCCATGGTGGGCGCCCCAAGCGGTGAGAAGAGTATTCCAATAGTTTTTTGGGCCAGACATACGATGAAAGGTCCTGCAACATCCGACAATTCCCTGGAAAAGGCATGGGACGATGCCATCGATTCCCTTGGACGCCAAAACGGTACCCGAGGAATTTACGATAAAGTTTCCCTTGAGCATGTTCTGCGAAAATTTGTTGAGATCGATGAGGTCCGCGAAAAGATCGCAGAAAGCCGAAAAGCCGCCAAGGTGGAGATCAACCGCTTGACAAGGAAATACGAAGAGTTTGCCGCCGCCGCCGCCGCCGATTTTAAGCGACGGGCCCAGCTCTGGTCGGTGGTTATTGGAATCCTTCTCGCCCTGGTAGCCAATATAAACGGCCTTCGAATTTTTGAGGCTTATATGGTCAACGATGATTTAACGGATCGCGTGATCGGTCAGTTCGAAACCATCGGAGAAGAAACGAATGAAGCACAGGTCAGTTTTCAAAAAGCGGTTGAAGAAAAAAGCGGTAATGGTTCAAGCAATTTTGATTCACAGATCGAAAAGAAGCGCAAGACGCTTTCATCCCTGCGCCGGTTTGGATATTCGACTATGTCCTGAGATGCAAGAATTTGAACATCGAACATCTTTTAAATGCCTTCAAGATGTGCATTCTTCATCAAACTGCCAAAAGCCGATGCGTGTCAATCATCAGATGATGATCCTAAATATGATGACCCACAAAAACAGACTGATAATGCCGCCGATAATAACACCTTTGAAGAAAAATACCGGGTCATCTTGAATTTCTTTTCCTACGGAGTTATGGATCTTTTTAAAAATTTGAACAGAGTTGGTTGCTTGCATTTTGTGGTGAGCCTCCTTTTTTTTATTAAATAAGCAAAACTTATGCCAAGACTTTTTTATAGGTCATTTTGTTTTAAATACCATTTATTATAATGAGTTAGTCAGATCGATCCGATTTGTTTCAACACATCTCACATGGGTAAATAATGCCAAAACAACGTAACCATGTGGGAAAATTTGACGTTTTTCAACGGTCTCAATTGTTTTGAGATATATATGGGTGGAATCGTATGTGGGAGTCGCGCACTGGCAGCATGGTCAAAGGAGCTGATGTGGATAACATGGATTTTACAAAAACGCGGTCTTTAAGAAACTCTCGATTTACTGAATTTTTGATCCGGAAGAATGCTCTGGACCAGGGCGGTTTCAACGGGTGGGTCTTTTGTCCCGGGATGCTGTTTAATTCAACAGACAAATGGTGGGGAGATCAGGGCAAACGTGATAAGCCCCATGAGGGATTGGATTTATGCCTGTACAAGGATCGGGAGGACACGATTCTTCGTCTGGGTGAAAAGGCAAAGGTCCCCGCAATATATGACGGCACAGTTGTTGGGATTGTCGATGATTTTCTCGGAAAATCGGTGATCATAGAGCATTTAATTTCCGACTGCGATAACAATAGGTTGTGTAGTATTTACGGTCATACCCTCCCGGCAGACACTCTTTACGTCGGTAAAATCGTCAAGCAGGGGGATGTCATTGCAACCCTTGCGGACTCGAGCATGTCCAAAACAGGCATCATTCCCCATTTACACATCTCTCTCGGATGGATATCCAATGAAATCTCATATGACCGCCTGGATTGGGAAAACATCGGCGATCCGGATATGTTGACGCTCTTGGATCCCCTGCGGGTTATTGATTAGTTTCCATCCAGAAATTGCCCTTTTCCGCAATCACTGCGTCAATCTTCGGAATCACTTGTGCGGCGTATCACTTGTACGCCTCCGCGGTGTTCCTTGATTTTCTTGACCTTGCGAAAAATTGTTAATTTCTGTACTGGAAACTTAATTTATGTCCAATATAGATTTATGAATGGGCACTAATTAGCATTACCTCGTATTGAGGCCCGAAAAATATGAAATGTGAGGTAACAGATCAAAAGCGGAGGTACCTGTGGAAAAACTAAAAGGTTATCAAAAGAAATATTTGAAAGGTCTTGTCCATGGCATGAAACCGGTGGTTTTTCTGGGCCAGAAGGGACTTTCCCCCACGGTAACCCGGGCGGTTCACGAGGCGCTGGAAAAACATGAGCTTATCAAGATAAAATTTGGTGATTTCAAGGAAAAAAGCCAGAAAAAAGAGATGGCCGGCGTCATTGAAAAAGAAACCGCATCCGAGCTGGTGGGAATAATTGGTCATATTGCAATTTTTTATCGTCAGCAGAAAGATCCCGAAAAAAGAAAGATCCAGGTTCCAAAGCGCAAAATGGGTCAAATTAGTTCGCTTGGCTCACAATTGGAATGATGGAACAATGGAATACTGGAATGTTGGGTCTTTTTTGC
>CAZIIV010000036.1:0-12782 GCA_964539365.1 uncultured Desulfobacteraceae bacterium
GCCCTTCAAACAGTCAGTCGGTTTCCAAGAGAAACACGCCGTCGCTACGCTGCACGGAAATCAAATGCGTTTGCCCTGTGCAGCGCTCCGGAATAGATTGACACGTTAATTTGCCGGTGTTATTATGATAAATAATTCACTCGTTAGCTCAGTATTTCATATTTTAAAAGGGTTGCCGTGACTAAAATTATTCAACTTGACGACAAACTACAGCATACCAAAGAAAAAAAAGCTGAAATCATCAGAAAGCGAAAGATCTTAGCGGTTCAAAAGATTTTTCAGTGCACTCAATGCATTTTTAAATGTGAAAAATGTGGTACGCAGATCGGCCATGATCAAAAAAGCAAGGTAGAACCTGCCGGCGATTTCAAGGTTCCTTATCGATTTTGTGAAAGCTGCTCTGAAGAATACGCCGATTACGTTCAACGGCTGCAGGGCAAGGTTAATCCCGAATGTTACTGGCACAATGAGGACTGGATTGAAGTCTGGAAAAAATGGATAGATTATCAGAATACTATGGGTCGTTACTTAAAATCAAAAGAGTTTAGGCAGCTTTTGAATGAACTCAAAGAGACGAGGCCCAAAAGTTAGGAGGAGTGTATGTTTGGAATCGGAATGCCTGAACTTATTATAATACTTGTTATCATCCTGATCATTTTTGGCGCCGGCAAGCTTCCGGAGATAGGAGCGAGCATGGGTAAGGCCATAAGAAATTTCAAAGGCGCCACTTCAGAACCGGAAAAAAAAGAGCCCGAAAAGATTGAAGAAAACAAAGATACGTAAAAAACCCGCCTTACAAAACCGAACTGACGATCATTAGAGTATGTTTGAGAAACAACCATGACATTGCCGCCGGGTATTGAAGATTATCCGAACCTCTGCAAATCTTGGCGGCGAATCCAACATCCGGTTAGGTCGCTTCTTCAAATCAAAAATAACGATTCAGAATGGTATAGACTAAAACACGAAAGAAGGTGAAGAAATGCAGAACATAGAATGGGAAGTTAAAGACAATAAACTAATTATCGAGATAGATTTGACAAAGGACTTCGGCCCCTCTAAATCGGGTAAAACAATAACAATCGCCAGTACGCGAGGTAACCAGAAGGTCGAGGGTACTGATGCTATAATTGGTTTGAATGTATACAAATATCCAGGGAGTGTGTAAAATTCACACCTGTTGGGTTACCTTACAGTCTGGGTCTTTTTCGTCTGTCTTTGTAAATAAGTTCCAATTTATGAATGATGGCATCAGTTTTCTCTGGTGATTTTTTTTTCATGAGATCCTCCTATTGAGCCACCGGCATGGTGAAAATAAAAGTGCTCCCCCGACCGGAAGATGATTCCAGCCAGATCACTCCCCCGTGAGCGCGCACGATTTCTTTGCAAATGGCAAGCCCCAAACCCGTGCCTCCGGCATCTCGCTCCTTCATCTGAACAAATTTCTCAAAAATCTTTGAATGATATTTTGGAGGTATTCCCGGTCCATCGTCACGCACGGACAGGTGGACGTGCATCCCGATTCTGTGTGCCGTGAGTTGGATGTGGCCGCCCTTGATCACATACCGCAATGCATTGGAAACCAGGTTGGTCAGCACCCAGGTGATCTTGTTGGCATCCGCGCGGATGCCAACAAGATCTCCGCTCACCTCAGATGTGAGCGTGACTTCCTTCATATCCATCTGGCTTTTGAAAATCGCCTGTACGTGATCAAAAACCGTCAAAACCGGAACGCTCTCGAACTCCAACTCAATGCTACCCGCTTCGATCTTGGACAGATCTAACAGGTCATTGACCAGGGCCTTCATCCGGTGCACTTCCTCGTGAGCCGCCTGCAAGAGATCCCGGTCCTTCTCGGCGAGCCCCGGCGTGACATGTTCCAAGAGAAGATCAACACTCATTCCCAGGCTGGTCAGCGGTGTTCGCAATTCATGGGACGCCGCCATGACGAATTCACTCTTGAGCCGCTCCACTTCCTTCAAGCGGGTGACGTCTTTAAGCAGAAGCACGATACCGGACAGGTTTCGGTCTCTTCCACGAATGGCCGTGACGGAAAACAGGTAGTAACGGGCCTGTTCTCCCTCCGGAAGCGCAATGATCTGCTGTTCATCGGGAACAGCGGGTTGCATCCCGGTTTCGACGGTCTTACGAATCAGATCGCAAACATTGGCATCCGGGAGAATATCCGCGCACTGTAATTTTTGGCCTTCGATAAACGACAAGCCAAGCATCCGGCGCGCGGCGGGGTTGATGCCGGTCACCTTGAGGCTGGTGTTGAAAACCACCAAACCATCCTCAATGCTGGAGAGAATTGCATCCCCCTTATTCTTTTCCGATATGATCTGCTCTATGTTCATCTCATGGTAATGGCTTAGCTGTGTGGCCATTTGGTTGAACTCATCGGCCAGACGGCCCAGCTCATCATCGGTTTCCACGGGAACCTGCACGGCATAGTCGCCCGATGAAATCTTTCGTGATGCCTCCATGAAGCGCCGGATCGGCCGTACGATCCGCTCGGCTATAAACAGGCTGAATGTCAGCGCTACAATCAGTGCTGATGCAGCTACGAGCGCCGTTGACCAGATAGCCCGTTTGGCTACGTTGCCGGCCCGAACGCTGGCGGCATACATGGTCTCCTCGTTGAGGTTGCGCAGGCCGATACACACCTCTCGCACTTTAGTAAACAGGGGGTAGACTGTTTTCTGATAATAGGAGGGTTGTAAAGTCGTTTTGACTGTTTCACGCAAGTCGGTCAATCCCGAGAAGTGTTTTCGATAGGTCGTATAGCCGGCTTCTATGGATTGGACAAGTTCCGCCTCGCCCTGAATGGTGATGTTGTCTTTAGCGCGGGCCAACCATTCCAGAAAGACTGCCTCGTTTTCACGGAATTGGGCGATTCCTTTCTCTTTTGCGCCCAGAAACAGAATCAGAATGCCGCTGTCCTGCCGTTCCAAGGTATCCACCATGTTCTCGGCGGCGAGAATACTCCGATAGTTTTCGCTAAGTATTGCATCGGTGGCCTTGCCAAGAGATATCAGATTCGTAACGGCCCAGATGACTACCAAACCCATGAGAGCAAAGGCGACGCCATATCCAACTAATATTTTCTTTTTCAATGTCATGGAACACCGTCCTCCATCCAATTTGATCAGGCACAAATGGCAATAGTCGTGTCATAATGTAAAATGTGTATTTTTAACAAATTATATGGCTTGCAAAGGGGGGAAGACTTGAAACCTGAAAAGCCGGAACGGCCCCGGTCTTGCCTAATGCAAGGAACGTGTTCATGAAAAGTAAGATCAGATTCCGTAGATTTTCCTCCTGCGCCAAAGCGTCGCCTGGTCGATCCCCAAAACATCCGCTGCTTCTTGAAGTGAAGCGGTGTTGGCCATGACCCTTCTGATGTGCAGCTCTTCAATGGTAGACAAGGGCACCCTGTCGCCAATGGCGGGGATGTCGGGAGCGGGAGTCATATTGTCCGGAAGATCGCTTTTTCCGATACGTTCACTGCTTCCCAGAATCACGGCGCGTTCGATGGTATTGCGAAGCTCTCGAACATTTCCAGGCCAGGCATAGTTCACAAACAATTGTTCAACCTCGTCGGTGAAGCCGAGAATCGATTTGTGGTTGGTTCGGCAAAAATAGTCGAGAAAATCCATCGCAAGGGGCATAATATCTTCCGGCCGCTGCCGAAGCGGCGGGACGATCAGGTTGATAACGTTGAGCCGGTAAAACAGATCTTCCCGAAAATAGCCCTCTGCCACACGCTTTTCGATATCGGCATTGGTGGCTGCGATAATGCGCACATCCGCCTTACGAGGCATTGCCTCTCCAAGTCGTTCGTATTCTCTGTCCTGGATGAACCGCAGCAATTTGGCCTGTAATGAGAAAGGCATGTCTCCGATTTCGTCCAAAAAAATCGTGCCCCCGTCGCAGGCCGCAATGCGCCCGGGATTATCCCGAACCGCCCCGGTAAACGCACCTTTGACGTGTCCGAAAAGTTCGCTCTCAAGAAGGTCGTGCGGCATTGCCGGGCACGGCACCACCCCCATGGACCTGGACGCTCTCGGGCTCCAATGGTGAATCGCTCTGGCAAAAACCGATTTCCCAGTGCCGCTTTCCCCTTGAAACAGCACAATCGCTTCCGAGGAAGCGGCCTTTCTTGCAGTCTCGATGACGCGTTGCATGGGTGCATTTTTGCTCTGGAGCCGCTCTTCCGGACCCAGCCGATGAATATCTCCCTTGAGCGTGACAATTTCGGTTTCCAGCTGCCGAATTCGGCCGATCCGACGGGTAAGAAGCCGGACTTGATCCGGGGAAAAGGGTTTATCGATGTAATCTGTGGCCCCCCGACGCATGGCCTCCACAGCGCTCTCGATGGTGGCATGCGCCGTGATGACCACGATTTTAGTCCAGGGCGAGTCCGACAGCAGGACGGGAATCAACTCCATACCGTCTTCTTCGTCCAGCCTGAGGTCCACAAAGGCCAAGTCAAAAGAGCGTCTTTTGGCCTCCTCGACAGCATCGGCGGGATTGCTTACCGCAATGACGGTATGTCCCTCATCCGCCAAGCAGTAAGAGAGCGTCTTACGGATGTTGACCTCGTCGTCCACGATTAAGATATTCAAAAGGCAGCTGCCATCTTCAAGATTTGTCATGATTTTTGCTTCTTATTGCTTTGTCGTACAGATTGAAAATCAAAATTAGATTTGTAATGCTTTTTCGGATGCATTTTCCACTTTTCACGCGACACATGTACGAATAATTTCATTACATATCTACTCCTTGACGCACCTTGCCCTGAAATATGTTATGCAAGGAGTATAAATTAACGAACAACAACGAAAGGGCAATCAAAAGGATGATGTTCGCAACAGGCAACGTTCTGCCGAGATTCCATGCTTCCTCAGAAAACGCCACCGGCACGGCAAGCGCCGATGCGCCAACCGCAACCTGGATGATATCCTCAAAGTTTGTGGTGCTGTGTTTACTCATTTCCGTTGCCGCATCCAACCGGCTGCAAATTTCTTTCTTTCGATTCTGCTGCCGCTGTCGATCGACTCAGCGTCGGTCCGATAAAAAGCCTTGAACAGGGACGGCCCCATCAGGCAGGTGATGACCGCCAGCAGGATAATGACATCCTTGAAGGACTCGGTGATAAACCCGAATTCCAGTCCAATCGTGGCCGCGACAATGATCAGACTCAAGCGCGAGGTCATCAGCATCCCCACATTCAATGAGTTCATAAAGGACAATCCACCGGCCATAAAGAGCAGGCTTGGCAGCACCTTCACCACCACTGCGAAGCCCAGCAGCTTGGCGGTAAAGAGAAGCTGCTCGACCGAAAGCACGTTGGCCATATCGAACTGCATGCCCACGTGAATGAAAAAAAGCGGTACCAGAAACCCATAGCCGAATCCGGACAATTTTAGTTCCAACTGCGTTTTTTCCCGGAAGACAATGGAAAGAAGGGCACCCCCGAGAAATGCCCCCAGCACCGGTTCCAGATGGGCAAGCTCCGAAAGGGCCACAAACAAAAACAACAACGCCAATGAGAAGCGCACCCCCAGTTCCTGGGAGTCCCGGTCAGCGAGCAGACGTCCCACTTTTTCCGGATACCACCAGGCCAGAAACTGGATCAGTTTCAACAGAACGCCGAATCCGATAAACAGCGGCAGTGGCCGCAAAAAATCCCAGCCGATCCCTTTTTGATGCCACAAAAGGAAAAAAGTGATGGCGAAAAGCGTCAAAAAATCGGCCAGTGTGGCTGCGATCAGTGCATTTTGACCCAGCGGCGACTGACTCGCGCCAGTGTCCTTAAGTGTCGGCAACACAAGCCCCAGTGAGGTTGTCGACAACACCAGTCCCAGATAGAGCCCTTGACCCAGAAGAAAAGCAGCTGCCATGGAAAGGAGTACGGTGACGCCAAAAACCGCCACCTGAATGCCGAACATGCCGGCACGCTGTTTTTTAAGCATCTGAAAGTTGATTTCCATGCCGGCATGGAACATCAGGATCAGAAAGCCCAAATGGGCTAGAAATGAAATCCACTCCTCTCCGAACTGAAGATTCAAAAAGCTTTTGCCGATCAATACTCCGAAAAGAATTTCAAGCACCACCGAAGGCAGCCGGAGCAAAATGCTGAGGCTCGGTAAAAACGCCGCCCCCAATGACACCAACACCAGCGCCCATGCGGAATGAATGACCATCTTTCTTGTTACCTCTCATGAAACCAGCATCACGGAACATGGCGCCTTGTCCACGATTACGCCTGCAACATCGATGGAAAAGAATCCGGAACGGCTGTCATCAACATCCAATATCAGAAGCTGGTAATCGGCGGCCGCGGCCACGATCTCCTTGACCGGGTTGCCCCGGCGCACAAGCTCTTCAACTTTGATTTTGTGGACACGGGACAGCTCACGCACCGGTTTCAACATTTGTTGTTCCCACTGCCCGGTAGTGGACGACTTCCCGCGGAGGTAAGAGGGCTCGACCACGATGACGACAGACAGCGTTGCACTCAGCTGCCGGGACAGATCCATGGCGATTTCAAGCGCACGCTGACCGGCCAATGATCCATTGAATGGGACAAGCAGCTGTTCATAGGGATCGCTCAGCTTGGCCAGCAGGAGCGGACAGGGCAAACCACGGGCCAGGTTCATCACAGCGTTGCCGAAAAAAGAGCGCAAAAAGGATTGCTTTTTGTACGGGAACACAACCAAGCCGGCGTCGCTATCCCCGGCAGCACGCACCACCCGTTTTTTCACATCTGTTTCCCCCTCGAGCACCTCAATCGCAAGGCTCTCCGACCAGCGCGACAGCGTTTCCTGAATATCAGCGTCTGATTTTCCGCAAACAATCTTTATTTTTTCTATATGGGTCCCTTGTGCCAGGTAGAAGGCTTCATTCAACAGTTCGGCGACATCGATCGAAGCCTCATCGCCAAGCCCCATAACCATCTGCTGTCCGTAGGTTCTCGGAAAATGGAGTTGCTTCTCGGCCAGACGGCTTGAAAAGGCATTATACAGGTCGGCCTTTCCCAGAACGAGCAGTCGATCGCCTTCCTTGATCACAGCCGACGTGTCGGCAAACAGGAGCTTGTTTTCCCGTAACACGCCCACCATACGCCACTGCGGGTTCTGCAGGGCACCGACATCCGCCAGGCAGGGCAAGTCCTGTTTACCCACCGCCAGTTCCAACAGCTCGCCTTCGCCCTCTCCAAGATCGACGATCCGGATGCGCGGGTCCTTGAGGAATTGGTATACCTTGCGGGCCGCATCCGTGGTCATGCTGATGGTCCAGACATCCAATTTTTGAAAGGCGGGAAGCATCTCAGAGTCGCGGACCAGAGATAGAACCGTCTTGATGTCCGCCTCCCGCGCAAAGCGGACGATGGCCAGGTTGACCGAATCGTCATTGGTCATGGCCAACACACCGTCCTGATCCGGCAATCCGGCCTTTTCCAGTACCACCGGACTGGAGGCGTCCTCAGCCATAACGCGTACGATGCTCGGGAAAAGATTGGAGAAAGGCGCCAGCTTGGCTTCCTCTTTTTCGATCAGAGTGATTTCCCAATTGGCACCGATTCGCTTGAGCAGCTCATCGGTAATCCGTCCGGCGCCGCAGATGATGATTTTCATTTCAGTTCCCTGATTTTAGCAAGATCCGACTCTTTTCCCAAAATAACGAGAATGTCGCTGTCCTTGACGGTGAAATCGGCGCCGGGCACCATGACAAAACGCTCGGGCACGAGTTCCTTGACGGCAATAACATTGACCTTATAGCGCTTGCGCAGTTCCAGTTCCATGAGTGATTTGCCGATAAAAGACGGCGGCGGATCGATATGGGCGATGGTGTAGTCTTCCTCCAACGGCAAAAACTCCATAATATTGGGCGATGTCAGCCGAAAGGCCAAACGCTGGGCCATGTCCATGCCGGGCCGAATGATCTCCGTGGCGCCTAGCTGCTTAAGAATCTCCTCATGATCGTCGTCCTCGGCCTTGGCGATGATGCGTTTGATTCCCAGTCGGCCGAGGTGAAAACAGATCAAAATGCTGGGCTTGATATTGGCCCCCGTGCTCACGATGACGGCGTCCATCTCATCGAGCCCCAGCCCCTTGAGCGCCTCGATGTCGGTCACGTCCTGCACGATGGCGCTGGTGCAAAAGGGTTCGATGGCCTGCACCCGCTCCTTGTTTCGATCGATGGCGATCACCTGGTTTTTTTTTTCATACAGCGCTTTGGTCACATAGTAGCCGAAGCTACCGGCGCCGATCACGGCAAATCGTTTCATAAACACCTCGCTGATTTCTTATCCGATCATCATGTTTTCCTCGGCGTATTGTAAACCTTTCGTCGAACCGCCTCCGGCAATAATGTAAGTAAAGGCCGGAACTCCCACCCGGCCGATGATCATCAAGGCAATGATGACCGTTTTGCCGGGCAAGGTCAGCGCCGGCGTGACGCCCATGGAGAGACCGACCGTGCCAAAGGCTGAGACCGTTTCAAAAAGAAAACTCAAAAATTGACGGTTTCCCTGCACGCGTGCTCCGTGATCCGGATCAATGAACAGAATCAGGAAAACGGCCACACAGATGGCGGCCAGGGAGAAAACGAGCACGGAAATGCTCTTGGTGACCGTATCGTCCGGCACGGTCTTTCCGAAGAGATTGACGCATTTGTAGCGCATGAGGCGGCTCCAGGAAAAGGCCGTCAGTACTGAGAAGGTCGTTGTCTTGATGCCGCCGCCGCAAGACCCCGGAGAGGCCCCCACCAGCATCAGAAACATCATGAACAGAAGGGTGGCCGTGTTCAGCGAGGCGATATCCAGGGTATTGAACCCGGCCGTGCGGCAGGTCACGGACTGAAAAAAGGCCGCCAGCAAACCGTTTCCCCATCCCATCGAGGAAACCAAAGTTCGCTCGGATACCAGGATGATCAGCATGCCCGCCACAAGCAGGCCCATGCTGGCCGCGACCACGCTTTTGGTTTGGATCGATACCTTGCCGCTTTCCCGCAAAACGGTCCGGCGATAGATTTCATAAACCACCGGAAATCCGATACCGCCCAGAACGATCAGCCCACACACGGTTAAGTTCAATACCAAGGAAGCCCGGCCGGTCATGAGGCTGTCGCTGAACTGCGCGAAACCCGCATTGCAAAAAGCGGAAACGGAGTGGAAAACAGCTTTGTACAGGGCCTCGCCAAGAGGGTAGGCCGGACGCCAGTAAAAGAACAGGATCACAGCGCCCAGGGCCTCGATAGTGAAGGTAAACAACAGCACCGAGCGTATCAGATAATAAATATCCTCCCGCGGTGTATGGGAAAAGACCTCCTGCATGGCCATACGCTGTTGAAACACCACTTTTTTCCCGATAACCTGAAACAGTGCCACGGAAATCGTCATGATCCCCAAGCCCCCGATCTGAATCAGAAAAAGGATCACGCCCTGGCCGAAGGCGCTGAAATAGGAGCCGGTGTCCACGACGATCAGGCCGGTTACACACACTGAGGATGTGGCCGTAAACAAGGCGTCGATCACACCGATGTCGCCGCTCACCGTGGCGGCCGGCAGTATCAAAGCCAGCGTGCCAATGGCGATAGTCACCAGATAGCTCATCAAAAGCAGGTTGGTGGGGTGCGCGCGGTTTAAGCGGTTATGAAACCAATCGGGCATCTCGTTACAATCTCGGTATTCTTTCTTTGCTGATCGGACGTCATTGATTCGTCGGTTGTTATTTTCGGCTGCAATGACGAAACACGAATAAAATATATCAGAGGAAGATCGATTGTCAAACGGAGTTTCCGATTAAAAGAAAAGACAGGAATGTTGGAAGGAACGTACTTTACCATCTGGAGCAGTTTCTCTTTGTTTTTGGACAGACCCGGAGAATTGAAAACCGTTCCGATACGGCGGAATCCTGCCGGCAGACAGGGGCGTCAAGCTTAATTTGCACAGCCGGCGGCGGTACGGCTATTTCAATGCCTTGATCCGTCGAATGTCCTCGGATTTACCCAGAATAATCATGATATCGCTGTCCTTTATCACAAAACTTGCCGGCGGAACCAGGACAAAATTCTCCGGAACCAGTTCCTTGATGGCGATGATGTGCACATTGTATCTGGCCCGCAAATTCAGTTCCTTCAGGCTTTTCCCGATGAACTCGCCCGGCGGGCCCACCTGGATGAGATCAAACTCATCCGCGAGCGGAATGAAGTCCAGCACGTTAGGCCGGGATAAGCCCCGGGATATGCGCAGGGCCATGTCCCGTTCCGGATGGATGATCTCGGTGGCCCCCACCCGTTTGAGGATTTTCCCATGGTCATCATCCAGGGCCTTGGCCAAGATTTTCCTGACCCCGATTTCATGAAGGTGCAGACATATCAGAATGCTGGTGCTGATCTTGGTGCCGGTGGAAACGATCACCCCGTCCATGTTTTCCAGACCCAGGGATTTCAAAGCTTCTTTATCCGTGGCATCGAGCACGACGGCCTCCGTGGAATAGGGATCGACGGCCTGCACCCTGGCTTTGTCCGTGTCGATTGCAACAACCTCATTTCCATCTTCAAATAAAGCCCTGGCGGCGTAAAAGCCGAAATTGCCGAGTCCTATAACTGCAAAGTGTTTCATATGCATTCTCCGTTTGTCTATCCGATCATCAAGTTCTCTTCGGAATACTCAATTCCGGTGGTCGTGCCGGTTCCGACAATAATGTATGAAAAGGTCAGCACCCCCACCCGGCCGAGGATCATCATCAAAATGATCCAGCACTTGCCCCACGTTTTAAGTGCCGGTGTTATCCCCATGGACAAACCCACCGTTCCGAATGCCGATACTGTCTCGAAGAAATAAACGAGAAATGACCTTCGGGGGGCGCCCCCCTCGTGATTACCGGCAATGTCGCCAACGAGGATCAAAAACAAAACCAGGCCGATAATCCCTATGGAAACGAGAATCAGCGATACGCTGCGGGTCACGGTCTCCGTGGGGATACTCTTTTTGAACATATTGACCCGTCGCATTCTGCGTACCCGGCTCACGGTGAATGCCGTCAGAAGCGCCAGTGTCGTAGTTTTGACTCCACCGCCACAGGAGCCTGGTGACGCGCCGAAAAACATAAGGAAGATCATCATGGCGAGGGTGGCGTCTTTCAACGACGCGATATCCACCGTGTTGAACCCGGCGGTGCGACACGTTATGGATTGAAACAGCGGAGCCAGGATACGATGCGGAAGAGCCTGCGCATTTCCCAGAGCCTGTCGCTCCAAGAATGCGAACATCAAGGTTCCGGAGACGATCAGGGCTAAGGTCGTCATCAAAACCGTCTTGGTCTGTATCGACAGGCGAACCCTTTTTTCTTTTCGTTTCTCAAACCAGGATTGAAGGTCGTAGAGCACCGGAAACCCGATGCCTCCTACCACAATCAGGCTGCAGACGGTTATGTTAAGGAGGAGGTTGTCGCTGTAGCGCACCATGCTGTCGGAGAACAGGGCAAACCCGGCATTGCAAAACGCCGAAACTGAGTGAAAAACCGCCGTATAAACGGCACGCAAAAAGGGAAGTTCCCGGTTCCAGTGAAGGGTCAGCAAAACAGCCCCGATGACTTCCGCACCGAGCGTAAACAGAACAATGCTTTTGACCAGGCCGAAGATATCCTCGCGCGGCGTGTGGGCGAACAGGTCCTGCATGACCATTCGATGTCGAAAAGAGACATTTCTGCCGATCCATCGGAAGAGAGCTACGGAAATGGTCATCACGCCAAGCCCGCCGATCTGGATAAGCGCAAGGATCACGCATTGTCCAAAAACAGTGAAATAGCTCCCCGTATCCACCACCACCAGACCGGTGACGCATACGGCGGACGTGGCCGTGAACAGGGCATCCACCCAGGGAATATGACTGGTTTGGGTGGCAATCGGGAGTTTTAGCATGAGCATACCAGCGGTTATGGCCAAAAGAAAACTGGCCAATACGAGGGTTGCCGGATGCGCCTTGAGTATTTTCGTCCCAAGCGTCATGGTTTGAGCCTCGGATTTAGATAGTATTCGCAGTGAAAATGGTCTTCGGTCTCGCAGATCTCGTGGAGCCGCCGACCGCCCAGGACCATCCGATTCAGGTATGCCCCGCACATCTTCATTTCGTGACGGGAATCGATCTTGCTGTAATTTAAAAAAGGACATAACATTGTCAGATGTCTTTCCAAGCGATCATCCGGCCCCAATCCATCGATGATCTCCCGCAGCCGGGTTGAATCCAATTCGGCATCACCGATATACCGAACATAATCGACTTTCGCCTGCTTCAAATCTTCAATCAGTTTGCGGTGCTTTGAATAGAGCAACGCCAGCAAGCGACATCTTCGGGTATGGATGTTTCGTTTCAACGCGGCACTCAGTTCCACGAGGGCTTCCCGCTCTCGAATAGGCATTTTGCCAAAAAGAATCACGATGATCCCGGGCTTTTTGTCAATAGCCTTTTCCATACATTGGATCGGGCTTGAAGCCCATTCCTCTTCGGGTGACGACGGCTCGCCGACATCATAATGATAGCCGGCCCCGCACCCAACGATGACTATGAATCGGTTATTTTTCATTCTGGTCTTCATTGTCGATACCTTCCTTGATCTTGGCATCCTCATTATTCGATCCGAGATCAATCTTGCCTGTAAATAGCAACAGTCGTGCCATACTTCAAAATAAGTGTTTTCAATAAGTTATATAGATTGCAGAAGGGGGTGGCCTTGAAATTTGAAAGGTGGAGGGTGATATGACCTTGCATA
>CAZIIV010000036.1:12882-21023 GCA_964539365.1 uncultured Desulfobacteraceae bacterium
AAAAAAACCGAAACCGGCTTTCGATCTGAAGTGCCTGAACATCCTGCGCCTGATTTCTAAGTAATATAAGGCGGAATATCGATTCCAAGCGGTTTATCCGGATAGTAAACTGCGGCAATTTGCCAAGCGACGGGGGTGGGAGATTATTGGTTAAAAACAGGGATGACCGATTGTCCAAAGGTAATCTCGCTAAATAGGATTACAAAGTCCTGAGAACTGATCTTAAAAGAACGATTGATCAACCGGTTTTCTTTTTGGATGAAATATTTGCATAACTATAACCAATTGTGGTATTTAACAATAAAAGAGCGACCGAACCCGAGCCGCAATCTGTTTCTGCCCGGATTTGTCGTTGCAATATGAAATGTATCTCCATTTTCGGCTCGTTTTTAAGAACTCGTAAAAAAGTCGGTTTGGATTATACCTGTCCAAAACGTGAAGGGGTGATCAATAAAAGATGGCAGCAGCATCCGAAGGGAATGAAAACACTCAACCCCTGTGGCAAATGGTGTCCCTTGCCGAATTTAATCAAATATAGAGGATCGAAACAGGAAGGAAGACATGAACACCGGGTACGACTGGAGGCCGGAACAGGCAAGAAAATCCCTAAACCGAATCCTTCCGGAAGCGGAAACAACATTTTCCGATGAGCTTCAGCAAGCAATCCACGAATGGCACAAATTTAAACGCAGGCTTCATGCCGAGTGGGAACGGCTGTTTATCTGTCTTCACGGGTTATACGGCTGGCAGTATGATTTTTTTTATACGCTTCAGCGAATTGTGCATTCTCTCGTGGGGTATTGGCTGGCAAGACCAGCAGAGCTGAAAAAACTCGATGCAAAACGAGAAGCAGATCCATTCCGGCTAACTTCTGAAAAAATGGTGGGCGGCGTGTTGTACGTTGATCTTTTCAGCGACAATCTATCCAAACTGGGCGATCATTTGCCTTACTTTAAAAAACTTGGTATAACCTATCTGCATCTGATGCCCCTGTTTGCAGTTCCACGGGGAGACAATGATGGCGGTTATGCCGTGAGTGACTACCGGGCGGTCAACCCCGACATCGGCAGCATGGATGATCTTGCCAAATTGGCGGCGGCCCTTCGCGAGGAAGAAATCAGCCTGGTTTTGGATTTTGTCTTCAATCATACATCCGATGAGCATATTTGGGCCCAAAAAGCCAAGGCCGGAGATCCGGATTTTCTCTCCTACTATTTGACCTTTCCGGACCGTGAGCTTCCGGATCAGTTCCAAAAGTATCTTAGAGATATATTCCCGACAATCAGGAAAGGAAGTTTCACCTGGTGTGAAGACATGAATCGCTGGGTCTGGACCACGTTTAACAGCTATCAATGGGATCTGAATTACGCGAACCCGGAAGTGTTTCGTGCCATGGCCGAAGAAATGCTTTTCCTGGCCAACCAAGGAGTGGAAGGGCTGAGGTTGGATGCGGTGGCTTTTATCTGGAAAAGGCTCGGAACGAATTGCGAAAACCTGCCGGAAGCGCATACGATCATCAGAGCTTTTAATGCAATGGCGAGAATTGTCGCGCCATGCGTGTCCTATAAATCGGAAGCCATCGTAGAGCCGGATGAAGTGATCCGGTACATTCATCCCGATGAGTGCCGGTTATCGTACAATCCTTTGCTCATGGCGCTCCTTTGGGAAGCGCTTGCCACTCAGGAGACAAAGCTGCTTGAGTATTCATTGAACAAACGCTATCGAATACCGGAAGGCTGTACATGGGTAAATTATATTCGATGTCATGACGATATCGGATGGACCTTTGACGATCAAGATGCGCGAGCTGTGGGCATCGATCCTGTTGGGCATCGCTATTTTCTGAACCAATTTTACACCGGCGAATACCCCGGCTCTTTCTCCAGGGGCGTACCATTTCAATTTAACGCCGATACGGGAGATCTTCGCATTTCCGGAACATTATCCTCTCTTGCCGGACTGGAGGACGCCATTACAAAGAAGGATGATGAGTTGATCGAAAAGGCGGTTCGCAGGATTAACCTCTTGCGGAGCATCATGATGAGCATTGGCGGTATCCCGTTGTTATATATTGGAGATGAATGGGGTATGCTGAATGATTACACATACCTAAGTGACCCTTTGAAAGCCGCTGACAGCCGATGGGTCCATCGATCCAAAAAGCGCTGGGAGGCACGGGAGGACTTGGCGGACCAGGACACCTTGGAATGGCGATTTTTTCATGAAATGATCAAACTGATAAATCTGCGAAAAACATTACCCGCCCTTCAAAATGGGGGGATGGAGGTAATCAATACCGGCAACCCTCACCTGTTCGGGTATATTCGGGCTTTTAACCACCAAAGATTATTGATTGTAAACAATTTTTCAGAACAACAGCAATTGATGGGTGTGGCGCATCTTCGAGATTTCGGTGTTAAAGGGGATGTTGTGAATTTGCTGAAAGACGAGATCCTTTCATCCGGCAGTGATATGTTATTGCATGATTACCAAGCGGTTTGGCTGGACATTTCTGCGCCATAACCACGTTCGGGTCTGCATTCAATTAAATAACTCAAGATATGTTATTCAAATACTACGGAAAGAATGGAAAAAAATATTTCAACTCATAAGCTTAAAATCAGAAATCTTCAGCCCTCGGACTATACTGACGTCAGAAATATAATGGAAGAGGCTTATGTACGAATGGGCGGACCATGGAAAGAAGGAGAATTTTTAACCCTTTTATCTCTTTTTCCTGAAGGTCAGATTTGTATCGAAGACAGGGAACAGGTCGTTTCGGCAGCATTAACACTTATAATTGATTACTCCAAATTAGAACATGATCATTCCTACGAGGATATTGTAGCGGATGGCAAATTCGAAAGCCACGATGATGAAGGCGATTATCTGTATGGAATCGATGTTTTTGTACGCAAGGATTATCGAGGCATGCGCTTGGGAAGACGCCTTTACGATGCAAGAAAAGAGTTGTGCGAGCAACGGAATTTGAAGGGGATTATCATCGGGGGGCGTATACCCGGCTATGCCCGATATCACCAACAGATGAGCCCCGGTGTATATATTCAAAAAGTAAAAAACCGGGAAATAGTCGATAAGGTATTGACGTTTCAGTTGGCCAATGACTTTCATCCCAAGCGCGCAATCAGAAACTACATTCCGGAAGATAACGCATCAAAAGGGCATGCGGTTTTCCTGGTGTGGGATAACATTTTCTATCAATCAAGAAAGAAACTTGTATGGGGACGGAAATCGAATGTTCGCCTTGGCACGGCGCAATGGCAGATGCGTCAGTTTCAATCCCTTGAAGAACTTCTTCACCAAGTGGAGTTCTTTGTGGATACTGTATCCGGATATAACGCCGATTTAATACTGTTTCCGGAGCTTTTTAACGCTCCCCTCTTATCCCGATATAATCAGGAAGATCCTCCACAAGCCATGCGTCATCTGGCAAAATATACGGATCGGTTGAGGAATGAAATGTTGCAGATGGCCGTGAGCTACAATATCAACATTGTTGCCGGAAGCTTGCCTGAGAGTGTAGACCAAAAGCTTTATAATGTTTCGTTTCTGTGCCGGCGTGACGGAACATGGGATTCTCAGTACAAACTGCACATCACACCGAACGAGGCTGAATACTGGGGGGTTAGCGGAGGACAAGATATTAAAATATTTGATACCGATATCGGGAAGATCGGCATACTGATTTGTTATGATGTCGAATTTCCGGAATTATGCAGAATACTGGCGGATAAGGGGATGAAAATCCTGTTGGTTCCGTTCTGGACCGATACCAAAAACGGTTACCTGCGCATTCGAAGATGCGCCCAGGCACGCGCTATCGAAAACGAATGTTATGTCGCCATATCGGGAAGTGTCGGAAACTTGCCCAAGGTGGAAAATATGGATATCCAGTATTCCCAGTCCGCTATCTTTACCCCTTCCGATTTCGCTTTTCCTCACGATGCCATTGCCGCCGAGACCACTCCAAACACCGAAATGACCCTTATAGCGGATATCGATCTGGATTTATTAAAGGAACTTCGAAAACACGGCAGTGTTCGGAATCTTGAGAGCAGGCGAAAAGATCTTTATAAAATTGAATGGATAAATTCCGGCCGATTTTTGTGATGCCGGACTTTTTACGAGTTCCTCAAAATCTAATGTTGTGTCTCTATAAAAAAACAAATGAAATATTTATATCCCATTCTAAGTTATTCTTGTGAAAAGAATGGATTTATAGAATTCCTGATGATAATCGAATTTATCATCAGATGCTGGAAAGAAAAATCAAGGTTCCTTTCGGGAGCCTTTTAAAGTCGTTTATTTTATCGCCGGGCAGCAATTTTTTGGGTGGCAGGTAATATATTGTTTTCCGGTCTTTGTATTTGAGCCCGGCGATTTGATAGGCGGATCGACCTTTATCAACCTTGTACGGCCCCCGATACCCGACAATCAGCTTTGTTTTGGCAGGCAGATCATCCCAGTCGGATATCATTGAACCGACCTTAATTCGGCCTGAAGGCAGAAAATAGATCGTGGTTTTCAGCTTATACGCCTGACCTGCAAACGACCATGCAGTGAGCCTGCCCGATATGATTTTTATGGGATTATCGCATTTTATCGAACAAATGCTGTTTCCCTGATTCAGCAGCACAACGGTTTTTGCGGGTATCCGCTCCCAGCCTATTTTATCTGAAATTTGATCACCGGTGTAGACATGACCGTCTGGAAGTTTATAGACGGTTGTCTGGCTGTCGTAATCTTCGCCGGCGATTGACCAGGCGGTGTTGTTCTGTGTAATAACGTTGGCGTCATCTGCTTTTGCATAGTATTTTTTCCGGCCATAATATATTTTGGATAGCTGAGGATCCGGCAAAAGTCGGCCGGATCGAACATCGGGATCATAACTCCAGGTGGGTCCCAATTCGGCTTTTTCGCGAATGAAATTGCTTGCACAACGCTTACGACCGCGTTGATTTTTTTTAAACCAACGATTTGGTTTGCCATAAGCCACCTGGCTGTGGGTCAACACTGCCCGGTCATCCAGGCCATATACTCTTTGCAAAATATCAATCAATATGCCCACGGAACGATACTGGCTTTCAGTGATGGGCGCGTAATGATACCCGACCAATTCGATTCCAATGGAGATCTTGCTGATGTCCGTTTCCCCGTTCCACATGCTAAGACCGGCATGATCGGCCACGTATTTCTTGTCCAGGATACGATAAGTGCGTCCGTTTCTGGCAATCACATAATGGGCATGCCCGCCCTTGGTCCCCCGACCATTGCGTAACCGTTTTCCCTTCAGAATAACCTTTAGTGTCATTTTACACCCGAGTTCCGAGGTGTGGACAATAATATATTTCGTTTTTTTACGCCTGACTTTTTCATAACCCGGATTCAGCAGTGGACGGTAATCTATAATGGAATACTGTAATTTTTTGCGTTCTTTCAGAGTGTATGCGGAAGAAGCATGGGGTAAATTAAAAATGAAAGCAAAAAATAAAGAAATGAACAAAACAAATTGTTTGTTATAACCATTTGAAAAAGAAGGCATAAACATCATTACACTCTATACGCTTTCATTAAAAAAGTGTTTATGTAACCCTAAAGGAGCGAAAATCGAGGCCTGCCCGCTTCCGGCGTGGACGCCTCAGATTCGAGTCATCAAATGACGATAAAATATACTAGCCAAAGTTGAGTCCGGATGTCAACCGAGGCTTTTTCAGGAAAAGAGACCTCATGGTTTGCCAGCCCGAAAAAATCTTTAAATGGCCGTCTTTGCGAACCCAACCCAATGAAAGAGAAAGCTAAACTTTATGGTCTCGCAAAAAGTCCCAAAGCACCTTTTTTTGTCATTCCGGCGAAAGCCGGAATCCAGTCTTTTCAAATAGTTGCAGAGCATCTGGACTCCGGCTTTCGCCGGAGTGACGACTTTTTGCGAGTTCATTAAATTTTATGGATATGTTAAAAAATCTTGGCTTGATATTAACAGTTCAAATTTGATATGTGTTAATTTGGCGGAATTCACCTAATGGAAAAAGATAACACAGTCGCCTGAAAGGTACACATTAAGAAAACTATAAATAACTTGATCTTTCGCTTATATTCATCACAGGCTAAGAATCAATGAACCAAACGGAGGTATTAATGCCATTATTTACTTCGTTAATGCACGAAAAATTCAGAAAAAATATCTTTGTATTTTTCTTTTTATCTTCGATCTTTCCGCTGCTGTTATTGTTATATATAATTTATCAGCATGTCATCCCAGTGCTTATGCCGGACCAGTTAAATAATCTAAGGGGGCTATTTTCATATGGTATATTGGTCATGCTTTTACCCTCTTTACTAAGTTTTGCCTTGGGATCTATATTGATTCGTTCAATAGAAACCCTCTCAGAGGATATAAAAGCTAAATCGGCACAGATTATAGGAGAAAAAGAGGCGTTTAAAGATGAAAACGAGTTTGAGAATATCCAACAAAGTTTTAATTTTCTACATGATGAAATTCAAAATAAAATAAATGAGCTCAATGACGTCTCAAAAAAATTGATTGATTCAAACATTAAGCTCAAAGAACTGGCAATTACAGATGGGTTGACTTCCGTATATAATCGGCGTTCTTTCGATTCGAGGCTAAATGAGGAAACAAGCAGAGCAGACAGGCATAAACAAGATTTGTCCCTCATCCTGATCGATTTCGATGATTTTAAACGATTTAATGAAACCTATGGTCACCAAACAGGTGATAAGCTGCTTAAAGATATGGTCCATATGATAAAAAAATCAATACGCGTGTCAGACCTGGTTTTTCGTTATGGTGGAGATGAGTTTGCTGTTTTACTTCCGGTGTGCCACATTAAAAATGCTGAACAGATAGCTCAAAAGCTTGTTAAAAAAGTTTCTATCCACCAATTTAAGAATGTTGAAGGACATCCTGTGGATAGAATAACAATCAGTTGTGGAGTAGCTTATTATAAGGGAAATCCGGAGGCATTTCTGGCAGAAGCAGACAAACATCTTTTCGCTGCAAAAACGTCTGGCAAAGGTCTTGTTGTTGCTCAAAAATAATGTTGAATTCATTCAGGGGGTCTTGACTTCGTTGGCACATAGATTGACCCCCTGAATGAATAGACACTTATCCGCATAGACGGAGTTCACGGTTTGTGAGAGTAAGATTGCCCACTGGTGAAAACTCTCCTATTATGCAGGTTATTCGTTGCATACCTTTAGTCAAAAGCGAGCGCCAAGCATCGAGAACATCAAAATGACCTGTTTGGGCTGTGATTATTTCAACCAAGTCTACTTTTGTATTTTTCTTTATGGTTATCAAATCAAACTCTGCATCCCAGTTTGGCGGTTCTTTGCCAACAACATAAATGATTAATCCTGATTTCATCCTTTTTACCTCCTTTCATTATGCTATTCAGTCCCGCCAAGGATGCAAAAAATTGCATAAAAAAACCCTTCAGTCTTTTCTCATAAGATTGAAGGGTTGCACCCAGTTTTCTTGACCCTTTTTATTTCCTGACCATTGCTCTCTGTATCATCGCAGAGATATGGCTATTTACTAAGGCAGGTCTTCTGACTCCCGGTTCAATCTAATTTCTGCACCTTCCCATCAGGTTAAAACCAGACAGTGGTGAATCGCAGATTTCGTCACCGGTCACAGCGGCGGGACCGCTCCCGATTCTCACGGGATTCCCTGTTAAGCCCAAAACGGCACCTTGAACTTTCTTTTAAACAATGCCGGAGCATCTGTCAAGATAAAAATACAATATATGGTAAATTAAAAACATTTTACTGAATATATTGTGGTTAATACGCTGGTATTTTTTTTTATTCTTTCGTTATCAAGGCCTTGGCAGCAGACTTTAAACCGACTGGAAGAAAATTGGATGGTAAGTGTCCGAGATAAATAAAATCACATCAAAAACACCCTATAATCAATCATTTCATCCGGCAACCTGACCAGTTTCATGTTAAGGTTTATATTGTTCTTGGAAGAGCAACTCCCCGTCTTTTGGTTCCTCACAAATACCTTTTTACAGTGAAAACCGTTTTGCCCGGACAATTCATTGAGCCGGTCAACCAGTTTCTTTTTGGCCTCGGCCCTGTTGATTTCGGGCAAA
>CAZIIV010000037.1:0-17934 GCA_964539365.1 uncultured Desulfobacteraceae bacterium
GTCTGCGCTACGTATTTAGCTTTGGGGAAAAGGTGTCAGGTTTCAGGTGTCAGGGGACATGTAGGTTTCAGGTGTCAGTGTTCAGGTTTGGCGATTCCTGACACCTGAAACCTGACACCCGAGACCCGATGGCGAGGTTTTCGCTCAAAAATAAATAAATTAATGCGTGAGAACCATTTTAACAAATTGGTAATACTCCCGAAATCTGAACACTGACACCTTACGATTGAACTCAATAACCAACAATCTTGATTTACACCCTGAAAGAGAGGTAGCGCCGGTATATTAGTCATAAATATTAGAGCTTATACCTTTCAGCGACAATGCGCTCCACTTCCTCTTCGGCCGGCATGGTATCACGGTAGCCGGCCAGATACTGGTTCCTGAACCATCTGAAAAGTGATACGGTCTCGTTTACCAGGACAAGGTCGGGAATGATATCACCTTTCTGGGCCTTGATGTGACGGTTGTACTGGCCAAGCATACTGACCACATCATAGAACGTTGCCGGCTCTCGTTTGATACCCTTTTTAAAGGATTTTCCTTTGGCCGGGTATGTTTTGTCCGGATCGGGGTTGGCCGAGATGTCAAGCTTCTGAAACGGCCTTCTCACCTGTATCTGCCATTTCCTGGCCTCATTCATCATTCTTGAAATTAAAGGACCGGCCCAGTCATGGCTCTGATGGCCCTGGGAACAGTACGAGAAAAATTCCACCACGGACGGGCCGCAATAAGCAATGGCCTCTTTTAATATCCTGATGGCGTAAAATGGATTGTCCACGGTCAGCTTGGCTGAATAGACATGTGATATTGCCGTGGCCTGGCTGACGATCCGCCGGTGCAGAGTGGTCTTACCGGCATGTTTGATCCCTATCGGGGATGTAGATCTGTCACATCCGAAACGGGTGGCGCCTGATTTCTGAGCCCCGGTATTCATATATCCTTCGTTGTTGTAAATCACCCAAGTGACATCAAAGTTTTCGCCCAGAGCATAATTAAAAGGACCGTTGCCGATGTCGTAAATGGCACCGTCACCGGCAAAAACGATGATCTTGGTCAATACATCGTTGAAAGCATTATGATATGCCTGGTCCATACTGAATTTGGCCCCAAGAGCAGCAGCAGATGCCGTACCGAAGCCGTAGTGGCCCGACTGGTAAATTCGGGTGTTGAACGGATTGACCAGTTCGGAAACCTGGTTGCAGCCTGTGGAATTGATCGTGTATATGCTGAATCCTCGGTCGATCATATGATCTATGGCATGTCGGTTTATATCCGAAAGAACCTTGATCCCCTGGTAGAAGGTCTCGATCCCTTTGGGACTGTTACGCAAACTTTCCAGGGCAAAAAAGGTCAACAGGTTGATGGTCCCCTCGCCGCAGCCCGGACACAACGTATGTTTACCCGGATAAAGCTTTGAAAAAACAAAGAGAACCTGGTGGTTTAAGGCCATCCGG
This sequence comes from uncultured Desulfobacteraceae bacterium, assembly GCA_964539365.1. Lineage (GTDB taxonomy): Bacteria > Desulfobacterota > Desulfobacteria > Desulfobacterales > UBA11574 > S5133MH16. Next base: position 1,458 of record CAZIIV010000037.1, read on the forward strand.
TCCACATAACCGGCCGCATCATACGTATTGTCAAGATCCTGGTATTTTTGGGGCAGAAAATCCGTATCTTTTACTATCGATTTGTCCGCCATGGTAAAAGCGTTCACCGGACAGACCTGGGAACACACCCCGCACCCCTTGCAGGAGGCATCAATAACGTTGAGGTTCATGGCGAATCTCTCCCATGGAATACCCCTGGGCGGTTTTTTGAACACCTTGAAATAGGCGGCAGCCTCTTTCGGAACGGGCTTGTCAGTAACAGTGGAATAAATCGCGGAATCCGGGCACAAAGCAGCGCACATGCCGCAGGCAATGCATTTTTTCGCATCCCACACCGGTGTTTGAGTCCCGATATAACTCATATCCCTAAACCGGGCGGTGGCTGCCGGAACCACAGGCAAAAACCGGTCCCAGGAAACATTTTTACCTTCCAGGATAGGTTTGACCATGTCCTCGTCAAACTGTTTCTGATAATCTCTAATGAGATTCACCGGCTTGATGGTGCCCATCTCATCTTTTTGGGAAAGCTTTGTGCGCAAACCGGCCGTTCCATACCCTTTGCCAAAATCTTCGGGTTGAATTACCGCTATCGGCTCCGGACGATCCGAAACCCCGGCAAATGCTTCAGACATGCGTTCCGGTGTTGAAACTGCAAGTTTTGCGCCTTCATTTAAAAGTGCGATATTCGATTCAACAATCTCACGACCCTTTTTGGGCCCCAATTTTTGCTCAAGTATGCTTTGAAACCTGTTTCCGAAATCATCTGCGGATAATATCTTTGTCTCACTGTTTATAAGACCCAGCATCATGGCTCCGGGCAGATTCCGTTTGAGATGCGTCAGGGCAGCCCGGGTGGCGTCCAGGACAATTATCTTGATCTTTCTCTTTGAAATAAGCTCGCGCATTTCAGGAGAAAAGGAATCGATGATTTGATCTTTTGTTCTGGAGCTGTTGATAACAAGAAGGCCGTTCTCATTCAGTCCGCCCACATAATCCCTTAAAATCTCTCCGGAAAGAAATTTATCATTGAAAAATGCAAGCACATGGTGCTCGGTCAGTTCCGAGGAATCGCGAATCGGGCTGGAGCTGATCCTAAGGTTCATAAAAACCGGCGCCCCTTTCCTGGCAGCACCGTATCTCGCACCGGACTGGATATATCTTTTGCCGTTGTCATTACCTTCCGCATATATAAGGGCCGCAGTCTCTAACGCGGTCTTAACACCTTCTGCGCCAATACCGATAAATGTCATTCCAATCTCACGATCCTTATAGTCCGGGAGCGGCTTGGGTTCTAATGCATAGGGTCCTTTAATTCCGACAAAAAAGTCGCGGAGAAAATGCTTGCGCGTCTTTCCTTGAAAACATTCCCACATATTCTCTATAACCGCCGCGGCATGGTATTTGTTAAAGTCCTTGCTGCCCAGACCGTACACCCCGTGTAAAAGGGTTGGCATGTCGGTTCGGCCGTAGATTCTATGCTCCGATCTGCCTTCGCGGCCGGCCCGAAGAGAAATCTGGAGCGACGACTGTATGTCCGCTAAAAGAAGCTGGTTGTGGGCCATACCGGATCGTTCCAGAACGGTGACCACCTTTGCATTGCGAATACCGTAGGCAAGTTCCTGAAAACAGGGGGGGTTAAAAAGTATCGGACGAACCACTCCCACCTTCCAGCCCTTCACATCCCGGTAATAATCGACCATATCCTTGATGACACCGGCTGCCGAACCCAGAATTACAACCACCATTTCCGCATCTTCGGTACGGTAGCATTCCACGGCCTTTAAATTCGTACCCATGATTTTGTTCATCATGTTCATGGCGGCAATAAGCCCTCTTTTTATAAATCGATACGCAAGATCCTGGGCGATCTGACCTTCCATGGTAAGATCCACGTCTGTGAAGGTGCCGGTTAAGGTCTTTTCCTCAAAATCGGGCTGATATAATCTGTTCGGAGGGCCGACAAAATACCTGAGAAAATCGTCGGAAAGCACCTTTATGTTCTCTAGTGCATGGGATTTGATAAACCCATCGCCGATAACCATGCACGGAAGCATTACCTGGCGCAGCTCGGCGGTCTTAAAGGCTACCGGCAAAAGATCGTGGAGTTCCTGGTTGTCCCCGGCAACCAGTTGAGCCCAACCGGTATTGCGAACACCGTAAAAATCGGTGTGGCCACAATGAATACTTAAAGATCCTTTGTTGACCTCCCTTGCCATAATCGTCATCACCACGGGCAAACGTTTGCCCGCCACTGAAAAAAGATTCTTGGTCTTTAATACCAAACCCTGGGAAGAAGAGTTGTCCACATATCGTCCCCCCTGGGATGCCATGGCCTCCACCGCAGCAATGGCGGAAAGTTCATCACTGGGTTGAAAATACATAAGCTCGGAACCAAACAGGTTCTTGCGGCCCTCTGAAGCAACCTTGGCAAAATTTTCGGCAATGGGAGTGGACGGCGTAATGGGATAGCCGCAGAGACCGTCTACAACTCTGGTGAGAATCGAAAGCGCTGCATAGTTGCCGTCCATGATGACCTCATTTCGCTTCCGAATGGCACTTAATTTTTCCTCAGGAATAGTCGCCGGATCAAACTCAAAAAGTTTCTTGGCATCGAACCGCTCCCATTCTGCCTTCCAGTCCAGTTGAACTATTTTTTCTTTTTCTTTCTTTCTGCGATAGGGAAGGTGATCTAAAAGAGTAAATATGTCTATCTGTGGTTTCATGAATCGGCACTCCTTCAATGTATTCATCAATTTCCGGATATTACAGAAATCTTATATACTCGATTTCTTCGATTTTAAAATTGATGGTAATAAAATTTCTGAAATTGATGATATGTTAAAAAAAGCTTGGTCTGACGCTCTCAATGCCCGGGAACATTTTTAGCCTCGATTTAAAGAAACTATAATGGCCAGAATAAGTGAAACGGTTTTTACCCGAATTTCTAACGGGTAACACACTTCCTTATTTTGGTAGATAAGGCTGAGAAGGAAGGATAGGATTCCTTTCAAGCCAAACGTGAGGGCCTTCCTTGTGGGAAGGCCCGCTGACATTCGCCTTGATCAAGCTGTTTAAAATTTTAATATATTAGAACAAAAAAAAATTGTCAACATCTAATCTTCGAATGTCTGGTCAAACTCAGCCGTCATTTGGTCAATGACCCCATAAAATTTCTTGAAAAAGATAATCGTTAAATGATAATATAATATTATAAGGATTTAGTGAAGACCATCTTTTTTACATCCTTCCACAAACTAAAAATCAGGAATTTTCCAATGACCGGAACACCAGTCTGCAAAAAAATAACGTCAACGGTTAAACAAACAGATAAAATAAGTGAACAGCGTAAGGAGAGACAGGCGGTATTACATGAAAAAGGCTTACAGCTGGAAGCAATAGTGGAAGCTTTTGATGGGCTAATATATTTATCTTCCCAAGACTACCGCGTTGAATTTATGAACGAACATTATATCAAACAGCTCGGTTATGACGCTACCGGGCAAATATGTTATAAATCGTTACATAATCGTGATTCTATTTGCCCCTGGTGTCTTAACGACCGGATATTTAAAGGTGAAACCGTTCGGTGTGAAGTCTTAACCCCAAAGGAGAACTGGTATTATGTGGTCAGTACACCCATATACCATTCAGATGGATCTGTTTCCAAGCTGGCGATGATCATGGATATTTCTGACCGAAAGCAGGCGGAACAATCTTTGAAACAAAAAATAGAAGAGCAGGAATTGCTGTTAGATAACATACAAACTCAAATCTGGTATTTAACAAATTCAAAAACATATGGGGCGGTGAATAAAGCCCATGCGGAATTTTTAAACTTAGAAAAAAAAGACATAGAATACAAGTCCCTTTACGATATTCTGAGTAAAGAGGAAGCTGAGACTTTTATCGCCAACAACGTGAAGGTGTTTGATGAAAAAGTAAAAAGTTACACTGAAGAATGGGTTGTGAATGGAAGAGGAAAAAAACGATTATTATCGACAATTAAATCCCCAAAGCTGGACGACAACGGAAATGTTGAATACGTTGTTTGTTCAGGGGAAGACATAACCGACTACCGGAATTCAGAGGAATCTCTTCGTCAGAGTAAAAAACGCCTTGATCTGGCCATGGAGGCAACCAGCGATGCATTATGGGATTTGGACCTGGTTACAAACAAAGCTTTTTTCAATCCCTGCTTCTATACCATGCTCGGTTATAAACCCTATGAAATGACACAGAGTTTCGATACATGGAAAAGCTTAATCCACCCTCGAGATAAGGAATCGGCAATCGACAAGATTAATGAATATGCTAAAAAAAATTCCGGTTCATTTGAAATCGAATACCGCTTAAAAACAAATCAGGGGGGATGGCGATGGATTATGGCAAGAGGTAAGATTGTTGATCGGAATGAAAACGCTACGCCTGCCCGGATTGTCGGAACCCATGTGGATATTACCGAGCGAAAGCTAAATGAAGAGGCTTTGCGAATCAGCGAGGCCCGTCTGCGTGAGGAAAACTTGCGACTGAGAGCTTCTTTTAGAGGATCTGCCCAGTTCGGCAGTATTATTGGAAAAAGCAAAAAAATGCATGACGTCTATGAAACCATTTTAAAAGCCGCTCAATCCAATGCCAATGTAATTATTTACGGGGAATCCGGTACCGGCAAAGAGTTGGTGGCTCAAACCATTCATGATTTGAGCAATCGTGGCGGAAAATATTTTGTGACCGTTAACTGCGGCGCCATTCCGGACAACCTGATCGAAAGTGAATTTTTCGGATATACAAAAGGGGCGTTTACCGGAGCGGATATTGATAAACCCGGTTATCTGGATATCGCCGATGGCGGCACATTATTTATGGATGAAGTGGCCGAGCTTGACCTTAACATGCAGGTAAAACTGTTGCGAGCCATTGAAGGTGGCGGTTATACACCCATAGGAAGCAGAAACATCAAAAAACCGAACATTCGTATTATTTCGGCAACCAACAAAAATTTAAAAGATTGTGTGCAAAAAGGTGACGTGCGCGATGATTTTTACTATAGAATACATATCATTCCCATCACCATTCCGCCGTTAAGAGAACGCAGGGAAGATATTTCTCTGTTGCTCTATCATTTTTTACATACGTATTGTGACGATGATAATATCCCCTCGATTCCCGAACATTTAATTAAATCCATGCAAAGCTATGATTGGCCGGGTAATGTCCGTGAACTCCAGAATGTAATACACCGCTACATTACGTTGAAGGAAGTTGATTTTTTGAACATATCACAATCGCAGCCGTCAGAGCCGAAAAATATAGCGGAAAAATTGATTCTTCACAATAACAATAATTTTGAATTACGTACCGCAAAGGAAAGTTTCGAGAAAAAATATATCGAAAAACTGCTGGAAGAGCACCACTGGCATAAATCCAAAGTTGCATCAATTCTGGGCATCAACCGCAGGACCCTGTTCAGAAAAATTAAAATGTACAGAATTTAATAGTCCCATATCGGGCTCTTTTTGTCCCGTAACCAATATTATCTACACTATCAGCAAGTAATCCTTTGTTTTTATTGTCATGAGACATTTTTGCCTCTATCCCAAAAAGCCACACACACATTTATACTGTATGATAGAGCTATTTTATTGTGTCATATCATTTAGTTATATCTGCTATATTTTTTATTGGCACAGTTCTTGCTAATTTATCTTGTTTAATGCAATCAAAAAGGTGCAGAATTTCCGAGATGTTTAACTAGTGCCTGAACGAAAAATAGGGTTTTTCGTTCAGGCACTAACTATACGGTCAGAGAGGTGAGTCAATGGAAACCAAGGCAAGTTTTGATTTAGGCTGGATGCGGCTTTCGGGCAACCAGGCCATCGCCCGGGGAGTCTTAGAAGCGGGTGTGCGAGTGACCACGGGTTATCCGGGAGCACCCATCTCGGACCTTCAGGGGAGCTTCGAGCAACTGGCAGGGAATATCCCCAAGACAAACCCTTTTACCATCAAGGTGGGTGAAATGTTGGATCAAACAGGCTATCAGCTTGCCGCGCACTGGGGAACGACCACCAACGAAGACAACGCAGCGGCGCTGGCACTGGGAGCTGTAATATGCAAAGGGGATTTTAAAAAGCGGGAGTTCCTAACCGAAGAAGAATGGGACCTGGTTTATGGCGATACGGTCTTTGCCGAAGACGAAGGAAAGCGAATTCCCGTGGGCTCCCGAGTGATGTGTTCGTTTAAGCATCTGGGCGCAAATACTGCGGCGGATGCGCTTCGGGTTGCGGTTAATGTTGTTCCGTATACCGGGGGTCTGGGCATTGCATCGGGGGATGACCGTCAGGGCACATCCTCACAGACCATGCAGGACAATAAAGTTCTTTTTGGATTTCATTTTAGAATTCCCACCCTGGAGCTTCACTCTCCGAACACCGCCCATACGACCGTAAAGAACTGCTATCGCCTCTTCGAAGAATTAGGGGTTCCCTTTGCGGTAATCATGAATTATAATCTTTCCTACCGTGAAGTTTCCGTGGACCCGGTGGTGGAGTTGGACATGGAGGTAAATCATCGGCGCAAGAGCTTCACAAAGGACCCCAAACATTTGGTCACCATCGGTCCCCATATCCGTCCCAGAGAAAGAAAATTTCATTCAAAACTCATTCCCCTGTTCAAGCAAAAACTTATGGAAAACTTCGAGTTGCTGGGAAACCGGGTAACGGAATACGGAGCCAATCCCGGTACCATTCTGGTAGTGAACGGTCCCTTCAGGGAGGACTTTCGTCTGGTGAATGACGATTCGGCCCTGAGGGACCGTCTTTTAACCCAATACGGGGAGGTTGTCGTTATAGAGAGTAATATTGTGTTTCCTCAACCGGGCGCCCTTTATGAGGATCTGATTTCAAAGCACCCTATCGAAAAGATCCATGTATTCGAGGAAGGCTACGGACGGGTAATATACCTTCAACTCCTGGATATTGTAAACCGTCGGAACCTGGACGTAAAAGTGTTGGACCGCGGCATTCCTTACGAACCCAGGATATACGAACGGTTTTCCTATATCGATCATATTTTGAATGGTTAAAGGAGGTACCAACATGGCTTCTCAACAAAACCTTGCTCCAAAAGACAAAGCAGCGGATGAGATAACCTACCTGCGACCGGTTTCAAATTGCTCCGGATGCGGGGATACCAAGGTTTCCTGGTCCGTTCATGAGGGCATGCGGCGGTTTAACCGGCAGCTGAAACTCAAAGGCAAAGACAGATACGAACTCATTTATGCGGCGGACAGAGGATGCGGCAATCTTCAGGGGTATCACGCTTACGGCATAGTGGATGCAATCTTCTGTATGGGATCCGGCGCCATCGTGGGTGACGGAATCAAGGAGTCTTGTTCCGAAAAACAGATTGTAGTGACCGCCTCCGGAGACGGTGCCTATAATTTTAATATCAGCGGAATCAAGTTTGCCGCCAAAAACAAAAAATTCGGCGCCATTAACGTTATCTACAATAACTATAACATCCGGATGACCGGCGGACAGATTCCCCTGGAGGTGGATTTCGACAAGGAGGGTCCGGCTTTGGGTTTTGAGGTAATCCATATAAACCCATACCGTGTGGATGACAACGCCGAGCTCTTCAAGGAGCTTTACCACCGGTACTTGAACAAAGAAAAAATAATGGTGGTGGCAGACGGGGTCTGTGTGCTGGACATGGGAAAAACTGCCAAGGACTCGGGTATCCGAATGGGTCATTTTGTGAGGTCCGATGAGTGCCTGGATCTTAAGTTTGCCAAAGAAAGAGAGCGGGTGGCCCGGGAAGAGCCTGAAAAACTCAAGGATATGCCCAAGTTCAAGTGCCGGCTTTGCGGCATCGGGCTCAGATGTCATGCACTGCTTGACAACGACCCCGGCAAATGCGTCGGCTGCGGGGCGTGTATCCAGTTTCCCTGTCCGGTTGACGCACTGAGTTTCGAAGGTCCAAGCTTTTCGATCTCAACCAACATAACCGAACTTAAAAAGACTTAGGAGGAAGGCATGGCTAAAGAAAAACAGCTGACCATAACCAATCCATCCATCGGCGGTTCCGGCTACCTCACTTTGTCGAACATACAGGCGGACGCAGCCATTGAAGCAGGTTTTCATGCAGCCATTCACCAGTGCCGGGGTCTGGCCCAGGCCGGCGGCCCACTTTGCGTGGATGTAATGATCCGTGAACATGAAGTCAAGGGGTCCGTGTCCAATTGTGTGGACTATGTCAACGGGTTTGATCTTTCCGAGGCCTGGCGAGCCGTCTATTCGTCAGGCGATTTTGAAAAATCTTTTCCCAGGGGACTCACGGTTGTGGCCGATTTTTATGTGGATGAGCCGATTTTGGTTACCGCCAGCCGAAAAGGTCCGAGGTATCTCACTCGAGATGAGTATCTCAAAAGGTTTGAGGAAGTCATCGACCAAGGCCATGACCTGAGGCTGATATTCTATGACTTTAAGAAACATAAATTTCTGACCATTATGAAGGGCCCATTCTCATTGGGAGTTATCGCGGCAGATCTTGACATGAGAAAAGACGATCGATTCATAACCCTGCCCAAAAAGGCCGCCATACAGGGAATACTCAACAACGTACCTCAAAAGAAAGATCCCGCCGCCAACGCCAAGATAATGAGACTCAATCAGAACGTTTTTGAAACCGGATACGCAGCCAGGGAACAGTATACCGGATCTCCAAACGAGAGAATTGTCCTAATTTAACTTTTTATGATTTTTTAATATTTTTTTATCAAGAAGCGGAATTCTTATTTAAATTACATTTGACCAAAATCAGATACTCCGGCGAGTGTGTACCGATTCATCAACATATCGAACCGATTCATAATGTAACTTTTCAATACGTTTTTGGTGTATGAAATAATCCTACTGCCCGCCCCCTGAAAATAACAGGTACGTCCGGTAAATTTATCCTAACGTTGCAAAAGTCGAGGATACCGCAGATCCAAGGCATCAAGGCCGCAGCTGTAGTCGTCTACCGCAAGGTCTTGATAACGCAGGAGATGCGGTATCATCGGCTTTCCTGAAAGGTAAACAACACAGCAAAAAAAGTGTCTTCATTGGATGGCACCAACGGTTGGGTCTTACGATGGTTAATTCAATCAACGCAAAGCCTTTGTCTGAGCCGTTTAACGCATAATCTGATGTGTTGTTTATGCAACGATAGGATTTATATGCACAACACGGGTTTAAAGCACAATATATTGTAGTCTTTTTTTGCTTGACATACAAATTATAAAAATTATAATCTAAATCTTTATTTTTTACTTTATACTTACAAAGGTCGGTAATCAACCAACGAAAATGGAACCTATAGTAGATACCAAAACAACCTTACAATTATTGTTAATAGGGCTTGTTAAATTTCTGTTCATTTCCATACTCATTGTAGGGGTGTCTGTTGTCTCCGTATACAATAGCCGGAGGTCTGCGGGGACAGTCGATAAAATTTCGGCGGTTTCAAAAACAGCGGACGCCCGAACTCTGTCAAAAGAACACAATTCTGCCAAAATTCAGTCCGGTTTGGCATCCATTGGCCGTAATAACGCCGAACGTCTCTTACATCCTATTGTCATTCAAACTTCCAGTCGCCATCAGGTTGATCCGGCTCTTGTAAAGGCCATCATTATGGCGGAGTCCGGATATAATACCCGGGCAATTTCCCAAAAAGGTGCAAAAGGTCTTATGCAGCTCATGCCGGCAACCGCCCAAGCCCTGGGGGTGGAGGACATTTTCAACCCCAAGCAAAACATAAGCGGTGGGGTACGGTATTTCAAACAGCTGGTTACCCAATTTGACGGGGACGTGGAACTGGCGCTTGCGGCGTACAATGCCGGCAGCAGCAACGTAAGGCATTATCAAGGAATTCCTCCGTTTAAGGCAACTCAGTACTATATCAAAAAAGTCTTTAAGTATTATCGAATTTACAAGGACCAGATGACCGGCAAAATGGACAGCGCGTAACCGGATTTTTTACGAGTTCATCAGTTTTACATGTAAACAAAAAAGCCCAATTAAAGATTGGGCTTTTTGTTCTTTTTTGGCGGAGAGAGAGGGATTCGAACCCTCGGTGGAAGTTTCCCCCCACACTCGCTTAGCAGGCGAGCGCCTTCAGCCGACTCGGCCATCTCTCCGATTACAGTTAGATACCTTTGAATGGCGGAGGGAGTAGGATTCGAACCCACGGAGCTGTTACACTCAACGGTTTTCAAGACCGCCGCTTTCGACCACTCAGCCATCCCTCCCTGCACGTTTAATTTTTAATTATCATTTTGCGAATTACAGGTCAATATTTTTGTTATTGTTAGTTGACACAACCTGTTTTTTATGATTTCCGACAAAATATTAGACACCAACTGCTTGAACAGACTGGATTCCGGCTTTCGCCGGAATGACGGCCTGCGGCTCGGAAAGAAAAGGGTATTTTATGAGTTTTTGCGAAACCATCAAAATTTAATTGTATAAGGATAATTAACAATGAAGCAAAAATATTTAATTTTCAAAAACGATGAAAAAACCAAACTTATCATAAGAGAATTTGCCGAGTTGGATAAAGAAATGTTCACATTTCTCTGTGAGGAGACATTTGACGATGAGCCTGTAAAATCAGCAATTGCGATAGGGGAAGATGCCCTTATTGCAACGTTGAGGACCAAAAACCTGTTTCCGATCGGTATATACGCAAAAGAAATAGCCGCGACGGTTACAAAAATGTATGAAACCGGAAATGATCAATCCGTTGAACTGCTTTTTGATGACCATGAACTTATGAAAAAAGAACAGGAAGAAGAGCCCTTGGTTGACGATGACATTGAAGACGAAGTTGTCAAAATTGACGAACTGCTTGATGAAGAGCCTCCTTTATCGGATTATGATGATAAAGACGAAATAGAAAACATTACATATTCTTTAAAAATCGATAATGATTCAACGAATGGCGAACCCGATGATTAGACCCAAATTTTTATAAAACCATTTTCTAATCGATTGTGAGTAACCAGCCACAACTTGTTATTTTTGTTCAAGATCAAAGCAACGGCGGGAAGATGTCTCACCGTCTGATTACGGATATCATGCTGCCCACATATGACAATCCCATACTTGCCGATCTGCCGGCAGGAAACTATCTTAAAACCTTTCTTTTAATCTTTTTCCTATTTTCATTTACTGGATGCGGGTTTCAAAAACAAGTCTCCTTCTCGGGGAAAACCATGGGCACAACCTATCATATTACTCTCGTGACCGAGTTTTTTAAAAACACAAAAGAACTCAAAGATAAGATTGACATGAGACTTGATCAGATTAACAAAAGCATGTCCACCTATAGAAGAGACAGTGAAATAAGCCGGTTTAATGCATTAAATAAAACCGGTGAAAAATTTTACATATCGGACGATTTTTTTAATGTCATGACGGTTGCAAAAACCGTGTATACACTGACAGGCGGAGCATGGGACGGCACTGTCAAGCCCCTTGAAAATCTTTGGGGATTCGGCAATGCTGAAAATAAAAATAGAATTCCTTCAAAAACAGAAATAGAAACGATTTTACCTAAAATCGGATTCAATAATATTGAGATTTTAACCAGCCGCCATCTTATCAAGAAAGCAGCATCCGTATCGCTTGATCTTGCTTCAATTGCAAAAGGTTACGGCGTTGATCAGGTGGCGGCACTCATCAGAACGGAAGGAATAAAGAATTTTCTAGTGGAAATCGGGGGCGAAGTTTTTGGGGCCGGTTTCCGAAAAGACGGCAAAAAGTGGAAAATCGGTATCAACAGACCCAAGAAAAACGCACCTTTTGATATGGTGTATAAGGTTGTGTACTTACAAGACAAAGGCTTTGCAACAAGCGGCGATTACAGGAATTATTTCGAACATGAAGGAAAAAGCTTTTCCCACATACTCGATCCGAGAAATGGATATCCCATAACCAACGGAGTTGTAAGTGTTTCAATTGTGGCGGATACTTGCATAGTTGCGGATGGACTGGCCACTGCGGTTATGGTTTTGGGTTATGAAAAAGGTCTCGAACTGGTGAATACCCTTGACAGCACGGAATGTTTAATCGTTGTCCAGGCAGATGCCGGAACCTTGACTGACTATTATTCAAAAGGGTTTATATCCCAAAGCACCGGATAATTCACAGCTCGAAAATTCGTTGACATAAAAATACTGGTACTGTACTTTTTTAAAAAATATTATTTCAAATGGAAAGGTGAATCCCGTGGAAATTGCAGTATTATTAAAACAGGTTCCGGCAACAGAATCGTTAATCCGGATCGCTGACGACGGCGTATCCATAAAGACTGATGACATCAAGTGGGTCATTAACCCGTATGACGAATTTGCGGTTGAAGAAGCACTTCAAATAAAGGAAGCTCACGGGGGTTCGGTCACCATCATTTCCGTGGGACCGGAAAAAACGACCGAAGCCATAAGAACCGCTCTCGCAATGGGCGCGGACAAAGGGATATTGATCAATGATCCGGAGGCCGAGCGTTGCGATGGTTTAAGCACCGCACGAATTCTGGCGGCGGTGTTGAAACAAACCCCTTTTGACCTGATCATCGCCGGTCAGCGAGCTGTTGATGATGATAATTTTCAGGTAGGGCCGGCCGTAGCAGAATTTCTTGGCATTCCCAATATTTCCATGGTTATCAAACAAGAAATCGTTGACTCTAAGATCAGATGCCATGGGATAATTGATGGAGGAACCGTCATCCTGGAAGCACCGTTGCCTGCTCTTTTTACTACCCAGCGCGGACTGAACGAGCCTCGCTATGCCTCTCTTCCGGGAATCATGAAAGCAAAAAAGAAACCTGTCGATATTAAAACCATCGCAGACATCGGACTTGACGCTGACCGGATCGGGAAACCGCTGACAAGAATCGTGGCAATGCAAACTCCCCCGGAGCGAAAAGGCGGAAGCATGATAACCGGTGACTCTGCGCGGGCAAAAGCTGTGGAACTCGTCAGAATCCTGCATGAAGAGGCTAAGGTCATCTAATAAGGAGATAAACATGTCACAAGGTGTACTGGCAATAGCAGAACAGGTAGAGGGGGTTTTCAGAAAAGTCACTTACGAAGTATTAAGCCAGGGCAGACGAATCGCTGACCGACTAAATTGTGATCTTACCGCCCTGGTTTTAGGTGCGGAAATAGAAAATATTGCAAAGGAGCTTAATCAATACGGAGCTGATAGAATTATCATTGCCCAAAGCCCTGCCCTTTCCGAGTACCTCACCGAAGCGTATACCACTGTAATTTCTAATTTCATAACCAAAGAAAATCCGGATGTCGTTATTTTGGGTGCATCCACACAGGGCAAGGATTTGTCTGCACGGCTCAGCGCTCGGTTGAATGCTCCCCTTGCTATGGATTGTGTGGCGATTCGTTTCGAGGAAAACAATCTCATGGCAACACGCCCCATGTATGGCGGAAAAATTCTGGCAGACGTGGCGCTTGACGGAAGTCCGAAAATTTTGGCAATTCGACCCAATGCAATGACCATTGCAAAGGCTGACGGAGCCGGATCCATTGAAAAGCTTGATACGGATTCCGGTAACACGGTGCTGCAATTTATTGAAAAAAGCCTGGACACCGGGAAGGTCGAGCTCACTGAAGCGGATACGGTGGTGTCCGGCGGCAGGGGAATGGGAGGGACCGATTTTACGGTCATAGAAAAACTGGCCCAATTGCTTGATGGTGCCGTGGGCGCATCCCGATCTGCGGTAGATGAAGGCTGGCGGCCCACTTCAGACCAAGTTGGGCAAACCGGGAAAGTAGTCTCCCCAAATCTTTACATTGCCTGCGGGATATCCGGTGCCATTCAACATCTTGCCGGAATGTCTTCTTCCAAAGTTGTTGTTGCCATAAACAAGGACCCGGAAGCGCCTATTTTTTCCAAAGCGGATTACGGCATTGAGGGCGATCTTTTTGAAATTGTGCCGTTAATTACGGAGGAAATAAAAAAATTAAAAGGCTGAATCCAAAAAATGTCTCGGGTTTCGGATCCGGTTAAAAAAATAAATGTATTATCAGAACAAAAATTTTATTTTTGTGCGTTTAAAGGCTGCCGAACACCACCGGAAGCCTTTTGACGTTTATCCGGACTAATGACAATATCCTGTATGCGATAAAAATGAAACTGCACCTGGTAAGCTTAGGTTGTGCTAAAAATCTTGTTGACAGTGAAGTCATGCTGGGTCGGCTTGTGAACGCCGGGTGGATCAGCACCCGGGAGCCCGAAGAAGCCGATATCATAATCGTCAATACATGCAGCTTTATTGAATCTGCCATAAACGAATCTATCGACACCATTCTTTCTCTGGCAACGTATAAACATAATGGGTTCTGCCGTCGTTTTATCGTCGCCGGATGCCTGCCCGAACGTTTTAGGGAAGAAATCGTCACTGCCATTCCCGAGGTTGACTTGTTCTTGGGAACCGGCGCATTTGATAAAATCGTAGAAGCCGTTGACGGATCTTTGAATGCCGTCAACTGCTTTTTGCCGGACCCTGACCTGACAGGCGTACAACAGGAACATGTTCCAAGAATACATAGTTCTTCTCATATGGCCTATCTGAAAATTGCGGAAGGATGCAGTCGGCACTGTACCTATTGTATTATCCCAAAGCTTCGCGGAAAGCAAAAAAGCAGGCCCCTTGAAGATATTATCGCTGAAGCCCGTTGCTTGATCTCATCGGGCGTAAAGGAACTCGTTTTGGTCGCACAGGATACCACATCTTATGGTATGGATCTGTGTCCGCCCGTCCCTCTCAGCCGATTGATCGAGAATCTATCTGAAATATCCGAAGGAACATGGATCAGACTGTTGTATGGGCATCCGGAATCCATAGAAGATTCTGTTATCAAAACTATTTCCAACCACCCAGGCATATGTTCTTATTTTGATATTCCGATCCAGCACTCAAGCGACGCTGTTTTAAAAAAGATGGGACGTAATTATACATCTGCCGATCTTCGCAAACTTTTTGATAAAATCCGGTCATCTGTTTCTGATGCCGGCTTGAGGACAACCGCAATCGTCGGTTTTCCGGGAGAAACGGACAAAGATTTTGAAGATCTCTTATCCTTTGTGAAGGACACATGTTTCGATCATCTGGGAGTCTTCATATATTCTGATTTTAAAGACCTTGATTCTCACACCCTTCCCGACCATATTTCGGAACGTGTGGCCAAGGATCGGCATGACACACTCATGTCCTGCCAGTTGAAAATATCCTTGGATAATAATCAAAAGCATATGGGCAGAATTTATAATGTTCTCGTGGAAAATAAAATGGAAGAAACTCTTTTTAACGGCCGTACATTTTTTCAGGCTCCGGACGTGGACGGCATTATTTACATTCATTCCGAAAAGTTGGAAATCGGCTCATTTGTCGAAGTAAGGGTTACAGATGCACTTGAATATGATCTTGCAGGAGAAATTGCATGAGCGACATAAAGCATAAGATCCTCGCTTTGGTTAAAGATGACCTCGCCGCAATTGAAACCGCCCTGGAGGAAAATTTAACTCCGCATTTAGAGCTGGTGTCCCAAATCGCCAGACATATATTGTTCAGCGGAGGCAAGCGGTTAAGACCTTTGCTTATGGTCCTTTCAGCCAGGATTTGCGGGTACACCGGAAACTATGACAAAACATTCTCGACTATTTTTGAATACTTGCATGCCGCCACCCTGTTGCACGATGACCTTGTGGACCAAGCAACAGTGCGGAGAGGCAATCCCGTAGCTCATTCAATATGGGGCAATGCCGGCGCCGTCCTTGTTGGAGATTTCCTCCTCGCCCGCTCCCTTTCCATCGCTGCTGAAACGGAACTGCCTGATGTTATCCGGATCGTCGCAGAAATCACGGAAAACATGTCCCAAGGCGAAATTCATCAACTTATGAGAAAAGGAAGTTTAGACCTCACCGAAAAAGAGTACATGGAAGTCATACGGCGAAAGACCGCTGTTCTTTTTCAGGGAACATGCCGAGTAAGCGCCCTGATTTCAGGCGCATCAAAGGAAAAGGAAACCGCCTTGTCGGATTACGGTTTCAACCTTGGAATCGCTTTTCAGATGGTCGATGATCTTCTCGACTACACTCTGGATCCCGACATTCTTGGAAAAGAGGTTGGCGCAGATCTCAAAGAGGCTAAACTTACGCTTCCGGTCATATATTCCCTCAATGCTGCGAATACAACGGACCGGATCCAAATGGAAAAAATAATAAAAAATAAAGAGTTCTCTGTCGAGGACTTTGAAACATTAATCGCTTTGATGAAAAAATACGGCGGGCAAATATATACTGAAAATCTGGCAAGAGAATATCTCAAAAATGCAAAGAACGCACTAGGAGTCTTTGACAATTCAAAAACCAAAGAGATTCTTTTAATGATTGCCGATTATACTCTGAGCCGCAACCTGTAA
>CAZIIV010000037.1:18034-20971 GCA_964539365.1 uncultured Desulfobacteraceae bacterium
GCTTAACGTCAAACATTTTCGGAGGGAATGAAAAATATATGTCTGTGTTTTCTAAAGCCGTCATCCCGTTTGTTTTTGCAGTCTTTTTCTGTTTACATGTGCTTTGTCCGCCTGCTGTTGTTCAGGCTGAAAATCAAATTTCCACAAAAACGGTTGTGGTGATGGGCACAGGTAAAATACATCAAAAGGACCCCGCCCGGGCAAGAGAAGAGGCAATCACCGACAGCCTTGTTTCAGCTGTAAACCGAGTGGCAGTGGACCTTTTTCCTCACGAATCACTGGTTCGAAACTTTCAGGCATTCAGTGAAATGATTTATGGTAATACCCATCAATTTATCCAAAATTACAAAGTACTGGCGGAGGTTCCCTCTGCAAATAATTACAGGGTAATGGTGGAAGCAGCGGTTATAATCAAAACCTTGAAGAACTTCATGTCAAGCGCCGGAATTTTACTCGAAGAAAAACCCCTGCCCAAAATTTTGCTTTTAATTTCAGATCAGAATTTGAATGACCGTCTGCCGAAATATTGGTGGGGACATGAGAAATATTTTTCAGAATCTTCCTCAATAACCGCTCTGGTTAAAGCCATTAAAGCAAAAGGATTCCCGATCATCGACCCCCGTATTATCACTCAAAATACCCGGGTTGATCCCATATATGACACGCCTGATCTTAACGACACTCAAGCGATTACCCTCGGTCTCAGTTTACAGGCAGAGGTGGTAATTGTCGGAAAGTCGGTTGTAACCGGAGGCCATAATATTATGGGTAAAGACATCAGGTCTTTTAAAGGAATGGTATCCGCACGGGCCATTCGAACAGATACGGGCTCAGAAATCGCAACCTCCGTACAGACTTCCGTAACAACGAACACTGATGAAATTGCCGGGGCGCGGGACGTGCTTTCAAGGGCCGCATCTCTTGCAGGTGAAGACCTTGCCTCTCAAATACTTGCTGCCTGGCAGAGACATGAGAAACAATCCAACATTATTGAAATCATAGTTAAAGGTACCGGCGATATTGCAAATTTTGAAAAGCTTCGTCGTCTTATCAATAATATATCGGGGGTAAAAAATCTTCAAATAAAGGAATTGAGGCCTGATGAAGCAATCATCATGGTCGATTTTCAGGGAATTGCCAAAGAGCTTGCGAAGGCCTTGATGCCCAACACCTTCGAACCCATGGGCATTAACATTCACGAGGTATCTCAGGATCGCTTAAAAATTGAGCTGACGCCCGGTTAACTCTTAACAATTTTTTCGAAATTATACCGTTCCCCGGTTATTGGAGAAATAAATCATTGAGCATAAATATTCCCAATATTTTAACCGTTACCAGGATATTACTTACCCCTCTTTTCGTAATTTTTCTTCTAAGAAATATGTTTTCATTTGCACTTCTGGTTTTTAGTATTGCAGCAATCAGTGACGCATTGGATGGCCTGCTGGCAAGGTATTTTAACCAATTTAGCGTATTGGGCGCCTATCTTGATCCCATTGCCGACAAGCTGTTGCTGGTCTCCGCTTTTGTAAGTTTGGCCGTTCTTAAAATCATCCCGCCCTGGCTGACGGTTATTGTAATGAGCCGTGACATCTTGATTGTGACCGGAATCTCCGTTTTTGCAATGACGGATGTTCATATTGAAATGAAACCGAGTCTTGTCAGTAAATGCACTACAGTTGCCCAGTTGTCCACCATCTTTTTAACGCTTCTTGATCCGAAAATTCCAGGCGCCCACACCATTAAATTATCGATGTTCTGGATTACGGCCGGATTAACGATAAGTTCCGGTCTTCACTATATTTATTTTGGGTTAAATGTCCTCCAGGACGCCTTCGGAAAAAACTAAAGACTACAATCAAAAATAAGCATTTATAAGAAAACCTCCGAACACAATTCTCCAAACCTGCCGAGATTCTCACAAAGATGAATCCCGCCCGCTTTCATGGCCTCAATCTTTGCCTGAGCCGTACCGCTGCCGCCGCTGATGATTGCACCGGCATGCCCCATACGCCGACCCGGAGGCGCGGTCAGTCCTGCAATAAATCCCACCACCGGTTTTGTCACCTGCTGTTTTATAAATTCGGATGCCTCTTCTTCAGCAGTTCCGCCGATTTCCCCGACCATAACGATACCCGTGGTCTCCGGGTCCTTCTCAAAGGCATCCAGGCAATCTATAAAGTTGGTGCCGTTTACAGGGTCACCGCCAATCCCCAGGCAGGTGGTCTGCCCGATTCCTTGCAGAGTTAACTGATGAACCACCTCGTACGTCAGCGTTCCGGAACGGGATACAACCCCCACCGGCCCGCCGGGTTTGTGGATCGGACCGGGCATGATACCGATCTTGCACTGGCCGGGCGTGATGATCCCCGGACAATTGGGACCGATGAGGCGTGAATTTTCACCTTCCATGCAATTCTTGACTTTCATCATATCCATCACCGGAATCCCTTCGGTGATGGCAACGATAATATCCACACCCGCGTCAGCGGCTTCCATAATGGCATCGGCGGCAAAAGCCGGCGGTACAAAAATCATGCTGCAGTTGGCGCCGGTCCGGGCCACGGCCTCCTTAACCGTGTTAAATACCGGTATATCATCCATCTTCCGGCCGCCCTTGCCCGGAGTTACGCCGGCAACCACGTTCGTGCCGTAGGCCACACACTGTTGGGTGTGAAACTGTCCCTCTTTGCCCGTAATTCCCTGAACCAACAGCCGTGTGTTATTGTCAACAAATATGCTCACTTTTCATCCCTCGCTTTGTGTGTTCCGTGCCCTGCCGTCAGCCGGCGACCAACCGTGCCACTTTTTCCGCCGCATCTTTCATATCCGAAGCGGTAATAAGGTTAAGACCGGATTCAGCCAAAATCTTTCGACCTTGCTCTACATTGGTCCCCTCCATCCGGATCACGACAGGAACATTTATGCCTGTTTTTT
>CAZIIV010000038.1:0-8871 GCA_964539365.1 uncultured Desulfobacteraceae bacterium
TTCCACAAATATCCAATCGTCAATCGCCAATCCTAAGTTCCATATCTACAAAATTATGGGGTGCCCAGGGGCCGTTATAGTCGAATAAAAAGTTGTTATCGAACAGCTTGGCTGCTTCCAACACGCCGTCTTCAAAGCGGGCCTCCGCATCCCGTCCCACGAGACAGGCCATGTTTATTACTTCCCGTTCGGTACGGCATTTGTTGCGCTTGATCTCAAAACAGTACCGGAACAGCACATTCTCTACATCTTCGGCACAGCTTTCCCGATCTTCATTCAGCATGCGGTCGAACATGCGTCCCAGTTCAATCTTGTCTTCCTGGGTGGGTTCGCGGTACGTTCCGAAAAATCTGTCACGGGCCAGCCTGAGTTCCGGATGCGTTCCTACAAAGTAATCAAATATGTTCCCCACATCCCAGGACACACGCAACCCCATTTCCACTTTTCCCCCAACACGCTCAAGCTGTTTTTGAAATGCCGCCTGGTTTTCAGTAAGAATCTTTTCGATGGTTTTGCGACCGTCTGCGATGATTCCGAATGACATGGGCAGCGGCGTGCTTTCTTCCATCAGTCGTTTGAGTACGTCCTGGTGGGCCGAAAGATGGCGGCGTTCCGGCCGCAGCCTTCCATTGGGAACGTCGCTGACTACGGCCGCCACCTTTTCCCGCAAGATGGTATAGACCATGCTTTGGTCAATCCCGCACGGACCATAATTACGCTCCGTAGAGCCGTGCATCACGGCATACAAATACCTTCCCGTTTTATTTGATAATTTCCCGGTCATATTCCTAACTCATCCTTTCTTATCATCTTATCAGGGTTCTGTGTTCTGGCTGTAAATTAAGATTGTTGGTTATTGAGTTCAATCATCAGGTTTCAGGTTTCAGGTGTCAGGAATCGCCAGACCTGAAACCTACATGTCCCCTGACACCTTTTCCCCAAAGCTAAATACGTAGCGCAGACGAACATGAATTTTTATATTGCCAACAGCCGTGATTCACACCCCTGCGTTCAGGTTTCTAGGTTAGCCTCTGAACCTTTGAACCTTTGAACCTCTCCGGCACCAGGGATCGATGCCGTATCGACAAAATTTAAGAATTTTAAATGTCCCTGCACGGTCCTGATTTCCAGCAGGGCCTTGCAAGCCATACATTTGACCAACCCTTTATAATCATCATAGACATCGTCTAAATCCACCTTGTGCCCGCAGGAAAGACAGTTAATTTTCATAAAATTCTCCTTATGTTTGAGTTCGTTAGCATTTTAAAAATTGATTTTAGGTCTTTTGGGACCAATTGAGGAAGTCAGAAATTGAGGAATTGGGAGATTGAGAGAATTAGGGATTCAGGGATTGTCGGCATCCCCTCAATCCCTGAATTCACTTTAGTAATTGATCTTGAATCCCCCAGGGATGCGGTTATGATCGGACCCGGGCTTTTTTTCCCCGGCCGGGGCGTCGATACCCATAGGGTTCCCCAGATTCAGTACCTTTAGAAGCTCGGCTTTTTCAGCGTCGATTTGCCGGAAACGCTCATCAATACTATTCACTCTCAGCATCGCGCTTTCTCTTTCCTTGCTGCGCCGGGCTTTTTCCATTTCAAGAGAGCCGATCCTCAAATAAGCCCTGTAGGGTTCGGATACCTGATCGGCCATTCCCGATCGAGAACGGATATTTTGAAGACCCCGAATACTTTTTTTGGGAATAGACATTTTAATCGTCCTTTCTTAATGCTTGATGCTAGATACTGGATACTTGATATTCCTTTCGCATATCCCAAACCACCGACCGCTGATAACTGATAACTGGTCACCGATCACTGAACACATACTCGCCGTATGACCTCTTCCACCTTGTCGCACATCACTGACTTACCCCCTCGGGTCACTTTGGCCGTATCCATATCCAGTACGTCGCGACAGATACGCACGAAAAGGGGATCGTCAATTCTGGCACGACCTTTGAGTCGGGCCAGAATTCGAGCGATTGCGATACAGGACCGAACCGTCGGCCGGTTATTGTTGACGCCGATGCCTCTTAATTCCCTCACGATAGTTACGATAGTCTCGGCATCCAGCTTACTGATGCCGGATTTGGTCATTGTAACTTGAATTTCCGACTCGCGATCAAAATGGCCCAGATGGATGGTAATGAGCCGGTCCATCAAAGCATCCTGGGTTTTGTGGACGCCGGCGTATTCCTCCGGATTGGAGGTAAAAATGGCTCTGAAGTTCGGGTTTACCTCCACATACCCTTCTCCGGATCTCCGCAGTTTCGGCAAATTGAGAATCTTCTCTTCCAGCACGCTTAAAAGTGCATTGTTGGCTTCGGGCCTGGAACGTGTAAACTCATCATAAATCAGTGTATACCCGTACTGACAGGCCGTGGTAAGCCGGTTATCCTCCCACATGGTATTGTAATGTTCTTCGGTCTTGAGAACGGAGTGGATATAATTATCAACCATCTTGTACTTGCGGTATCCGGAGTCCCGGCCGATCAGGTCGGAACCTGTAAATTCGTCGTCTCCGTGGATGAGGGTGACCGGCTGGCCGAGCTGTGCCGCAATATGAAAGGCCAGGGTTGTCTTTCCGGTTCCCGCGGGACCGGAAAAATGCACCGGGTATCCCACATCGAGATAAGCAAGGGCGCGTTCCGTCAGATCCTGGACATACGGCGTGTTAACGAACTGATCACCGGGTTCCGGGATGACGTTGTCTTCGGCAATCGAAACCTTTGACACGTCAGTTGATACGACTCTCAAGTTGCTGTCTTTCATCCTTATATCTCCTTAATCAAATTGAAAATCTTTCGCCAAAAATTGACGATTCTAAAAAACTCCCATACCATAAACAGTCAATCTTCAATCATCAATTTTCAATTCTCCTGCCTTTTTGATCCACCTCTCGACCATCGCCGTTTTTGCCATGGGCCCTAAAACCTGAAGCAGCTTTTCCGGATTGCTTTCCGCCAATTGAGCATAGGTGAAAATTCCCGCCTCATTTAGCAGGTTTTGTCTCATCACGCCGATACCTCTGATTACGGTAAAGTCATCCGGAAAAATTGTCTCAGCGATCTTTTCTTCTTCAGACTCGATTCCGGACGCTTCAGGCAGTAAATCTTCTGCCAAATGTGGTTCTTTAACATCGTCGGCCCTGTGTTCGGGAGCTTCAAACGGATGCTCTTCCTCAACCTTTTTTTCTACAGCAATACCGGCCCTGGCAGGTAAATCTTCGAACCAGACCTGTCGGGCTCCGCTAATATCGGCTGCGAATTTATTTCGCAGAAAGGCAATCTCGTGTCGTAAGTCGCTAACGGATTGTCTTAGTTCAGATAAAAACATTTTACGCTCGGTCGATGTCTTTGCGGCCATATCAGCACGATTTCTGCGAAACCCGGTCATCATATCATTTACCCCGCCTTTCAAGTTCGATATGAATGCCCCGAGATTATCTTTCAAGTTATCGGCCATCTTGGCATGATCGTTGCGGAAGCCGGCACGCGTCGCGTTTGCATTCTGAGCCAGCTCTGTTACGAATTCTTTTAACTCGGAAATAAATGACTGGAGCTCGGCTTTCATGTTCCGAGCCATCTCGGCATGATCCCTGCGAAATCCTGACTGCATATCGTTTACCTCTTCAGCCAGTTGTGATACGGATTCTTTTATTCCGGAAAGAAATGTTCGAAGATCCGCTTTCATATTCTTGGACATCTCCAAGCGTTCGCTGCGAAAACCCGATTGCATTCCGGACACTTCATCTTTCAAACCCGATATGAACGCCCCGAGATTGTCGTTCAATTTTTCGGCCATCTCGGCATGGTCGCTGCAAAAGCCGGCCCGCATGGCGCTTGCATCTTCAGCCAGATCGGACACTTCATCTTTCAATCCCGATACGAACGTTCCGAGATTCGCTTTCATATTCCTGGCCATCTCGAACCGGTCGTTGCGAAAACCTGACTGCATATCTTCCACACCGGACTTCATCTCTGAAACACCTTGCTTCAATTTGTTGATGAAAACCTCTTGCGCGCCGCGCATGGCGTTTACCTCATCGCGCAAGCGGGTCATATCTTCTGTTAACCGACCCATGTTGCTCTCCTTTTTTTCCGTTCAAAGGGGTTCAGGGTTCAAGGGGGTGCATTACCAGTTTGTTAATTGCTATCCAAGATTTTTTGGTGTCAGGTGTCAGGTTTCAGCTAATTCGTTTCTTACTCCTGACACCTGACACCTGATTGCAAGGCTTTCGCTCAAAAAATGAATAAGTTAATGTGTGAAAACCATTTTAACAAATCGGTAATGCTCCCGTCCAAGGTTACCACCGAACCTCTGAACCCCTGAATGTCGTTTTGTGAGGGGACCTGAAGCCGGCCCCCCACGAAAGATCTGGATTACGCCGGAGCTGCTGCGGCCGCGGTGAGACCAATAGCTTCGGCATACTTCAAGTATGTCTCGACCGAAGCGATCACTACTCTTGCCTCGACAGACAGCAGTTCGATCCCAACCAGGGAAACCTTGGCCCACGCATCAATCACGATACCCTTATCAAGGATACGATCTACAACTTCAGCCAGGCTTGAAGAATCGGTTGATTTATTAATCTTTGCCATGTTTATACTCCTTTTTTAGTTTTGGGTTATAAAAAAAAATGACCATCGGACAGGCATGCCTGCTCTCATATCATGCAAGGGTTGTGCCATATAAAGAAAAGCTTTCTTTATTGCTGTAATTTCATCTTGTTAACAAGTCCGGCCGCTATGGATAGTTTAGTAAAAGTCGATGATAAAGGGAGACGTCGCTATGGAACATTTTCCATAGTTTTTCAGAGTCGTTCAATTAATTTCAGCGCTTCGTTATGGGTAAAGGGTTTCGCGATAAAGCCGTTAATCAATCCTTGTTTCTGAGCGTTCAGGATGTCGGTGTCATCCTTGTAAAAATAACCCGAAACAATAACGATGGGAACCAACGGATCAAAATCCCGGATCTTTTTTGCCAATTGTAAGCCTTCCATATCCGGCAATTTGGCGTCCAGAAAGCACAGTCGGAAACGATTTTGCTTTACCAATTCAAGCGCTTCCCGACCGTTTGAGGCTTTTTTTGAGCAAAACCCTTTTCTTTTCAGTATGTTTTCCAGTGCCCAGCACATATCCGGCTCATCATCCACGATCAGAAAGACGTTGTCCTGGTTTTTCATTTTATTTATCCTTTTCTCAAAATCTATCAATGGTCAATCCAAGGGCAGCCTCAGGGTAAAGGTAGTCCCCCGGCCCACAATGCTGTCCACCTCAATGATACCTGAATGCTGCTTTACGATGGAATAGCAGATGGAAAGTCCTAACCCGGTTCCTTTTCCCACCGGTGCCGTCGTATAAAACGGATCAAATATTTTATTAATGTTCTCACCGGATATTCCATGGCCTGTATCTGCTATACTAATTAACAGGTCCTGTTTTGCTTGATTCATGGATATGGTTAAGATTCCGCCGTCCGGCATGGCCTGAATGGCGTTTAAAAAGAGGTTAATGAATAGCTGCTGGAGCAGGCCGGCATTACCGTTGATCATGATCGGTCTTTTGTCAAATTGCAGCTTGCTTTCAATCTTTTGAATTTTGGCCTGGTTGTCAATCAACGCCCACGATTCATGTATGAGAGTAGGCAAATTGATCGGCTCAAACATGGACGTTACCGCCGGCCGGGCAAATCTCAAAAGATTTTCGATGATATTGGAGGCTCTCTGAATGCCGATGTGAATTTTTTCGGAGCATTCCTGCAGAAATGCCGGGGTGATATTATCTTCCATAAGAAACTGAGCGCCTGAAGAACAAATCGCCAAAGGATTGCGAATCTCGTGGGCAATTCCCCCGGCCATCACGCCGAGTGCGGCATATTTCTGCGACTGTAACAGCTGCGCCTCCAATTTGCGGCGCTCACTCTGGTCTCTTCCTACCGCCACGATTCCCACGGCCTTGGACTCTTCGTCTTTCATGGTTGAACAGACCCAGGCAACATGAATACCCTCCCCTTTTCGGGAGACCAGTTCCCATTCATGCGTCTGAGATTTATCTCCCGGCTTCATTTTCGAAAAAACATTTTTAATCGTTGCCTGGTAATCTTTGATAACATATTCAAAAAAAAATCGATCTTTCACTTGTTCGAAGGTGTAGCCCGAGATCTTTTCCGCCGCCCGATTCCATGATAAAATTCTCCCGGCAGTATCCGTGGACAGGATGATATCACTGGCACTTTCAAAAACACTCGCCAGATGGCGTTCCACACGGCGGACCTCTTTGCTCAACCGTATTTGCTCGGTAACATCGTCCATGAGCAGGATCACGCTTTCAACAGTCTCCTGCCAGGAAAAAGGGAGGATGCGATAATAGTAAATCCGCAGCGGAACCCCCGGTGAACGATATGACATCCGCTGCCCCAGGGTCGGCCGATTATTGTCGAAGACCTGACGAATCTGCCGGGTGATATCCATCTGATTGAGAATGACGGCAGGGAATACCTTTTCCAGCGGACGACCGATGGTATTTGGCAGAGACCGCCGGCTCTTTTCCAGAAAATTTCGGTTTGCGGAAACGATGCGCATGTCTCGGCTGATTCTCAAAACCGATGAAGGAATGGCATCCAAAAGCATGGTATAAAGCTTTTCGTAGCGTTTGGATTCATCATTGAAATCGGATTCGATTCTGTCCGGCTCCATTAGAAAATCTTTCCTTTTGGATTGTTGATTGTTGATTGTTGATTGCTGATTGTTTGAATTGTCGATTGTTGATACTTGATACTTGATACTCGATGTTTGAAATACTCATTAATTGAATGTTGAGCATTCAGGTTCATTTAGTGGCCATCCTTAACCATGCACTACCAGTTTCGAGTTTCCAGTTTCCAGTTTGTCGATTGAATTCGGGTAAGAATTATTTTCAACAGTCAATCTTCAATCGTCAATCTTCAATCGTCAATCAATGCCCGGTTCCAAATCCTATAACGTATCCTTACCATTACAAGGTGTTACAAAGTTATAGGGGGGCCACGGCCCGCTCATGAGAAGCTTGACGTTCTGCCCGCGACAAATGTGTCGAAACACCCGACGAAAAGGCTCTACAGATTGTCGCGGCACAAGGAAATAGAGCGAAACAAGAGGGTTTGGAGTTTGAGATTGAAGATTGCCGGTTGCAGGATGTTCGGCTTTGAACTTGACATAGAGTCCGGAGAACGCTTTTCGGTACTGCTCAGTGAGTGTTTCAATTTCTTTGCCGAGCTTATCCTCCTGCTCGTAATGGGCTTTGCGGGAGGTCAGGTACGTCCGTCCGGAGGTGCTGGTTGCTGGTTGCTGGTTGCTGGTTGGAGCGTAACGGAAATCCCGATTCATCGGGGATGCCGCATGCCGGGTGCCGGGTGCTGAATTATTGTTATTTAAATCTTTAATCGGCAATCGACAATCAACAATCAATACCCGGATTCCCATTTCCACGCAGCCGTTCAGTTTTTTGAGGAGCGTTTCATATTGCATTCGATTTTTTTCAAGGAGTTGAGCAACCTGTTTTTTTTCTTTTAGCAGACATCCGTATCGCATGGGAATGACCGTTCGTTCACGATGAAATGAGTCAATGACCTTTTTGTAAGCCATAATCAGGGATACATCGGATTTTATATCTTCCCGGACGATCCGTGAGACGGCGGCAACCAGTCCGTTGTTTGAGACCTGAACAACCGGCCGATCATCCACTCCGGTAAGACTGTCGGCCATCGGAACCTGCCGGCCGGTAAATATGCAGTATAGTAGATATTTCAAAATATTTTCTTCGATTCGAAAGTTATAGTCTTACAGAAAAAAATGGGATTATACTTATCCTTCCTGTGAGGTGTGATACTTGAAACTCGAAACTCGAAACTTGGAAAAGAAAGGTTGTTGTCAAGTTTCAAGTTTCAGATTTCAAGTTTCTTGGAGTCTTACAGGAAAAAATTCATTGGAAATCGTAACCCAGAAGCCCCAAAAATATTTTCTTGAAATCTATAATTGTCAATTTCCATCTTCTGTTTCAAAACAGGGACAAAAACTGTAGGGAGGCCATGGGCCTGAAAGCTCAAAAACCAGTCCATTTTTCGCGCAAACCGCATTGGCCCGATCCACCCGCGCATGAAAGTCCTTTACGCAATTTAGTGGAACCAGGTATGCCGTATTCATGAACATATCCATATCTGTACCCGAGGCATCTTTGGACAGCAACCTGCCGGGGTAAACATCAGAGGCCAAAACACTCAGATCGTCGGCTATCTCCTTATATATTTCCTTGAGTCGGCGCTTCAGTTCACTGCCGGCATGGTTATGAATTCGCTTTTCCTGGAAGTAGCGTGCTCCGGGGCGCAGCGACGCGAAGTGTTGTGCCTCTTCGGCAATTATTTCGGAAACAAGTTTCTGTTTTGCCCGGGCCATGTCTATCAGGCCTTTGACGGCCCACTCCTGTTTATCAGCCACATGGTCCAGACAGTTTAATATGGTTTTACCATGTACTTTCAAAAGGTCCTCAAGACGGTTTATGGACGAAAAAATCGTTCCGAATCGGGCCGGAACAACAGGCGAGTGGCACATCACCCGCTCAATAATGTTTTGGTGCCGGCAGGCGCGGGGTCCGATCCAGGCCAGATCCTTGATTCTGGATTCCGCCGACGGGCCGCAATACTCATCAAGAGAAACCTTTCTCAATATTGCCGTGACACCCATAAACGTCCGAGTGTAAACGGAATAGCAATCGTCCGGTCCGGCGATATCTTGAATCGGGAACTGGTGGAGACGTGCAAAACAAAAAAGGTAAATGCCTTGGCCTTTAAGCGATTTTACTCCGGCTTCACCCGGATTTTCCGACATGACAGT
>CAZIIV010000038.1:8971-18325 GCA_964539365.1 uncultured Desulfobacteraceae bacterium
CTTGGCCTTTAAGCGATTTTACTCCGGCTTCACCCGGATTTTCCGACATGACAGTCCTCCATCATTTATTTTTACATTGAATGCCTGGTCCTCTGGGTCAAGTCAGAGATAGATGGCTCTGCCTTGTAGTTTTGTGTCTAAAATCACAAATTCCAAGCACCAAAAAACAACCAAGCTCCAAACTACAAGCACCAAATCACAAGTGGGATTTGTTATTTGGAATTTCCACTAACTCAATTGCTCCGTGAACGGATACTGTTTTTTTACCGGACCTCTTCAATGGAATCAAGCAAGTCCGTTTTCGTAATCTTCAACTCAATCGTGTCGTCGGCCTCATCACCGCCTCCTTTTTCCACGATTCGGCGCAGTGCCTTTATCGCTGCACTATGGCAAACTCCGGCGATGTCTGCGCCGGAGAATCCTTCCGTTTGTGCGGCCAGATCGCTCAGGCTGATTTTCGGTGCAAGCGGTTTGTTTCGCAAATGAACTTCAAAAATGTCCCGGCGATCCTTTTTATCCGGAATCGGAATTTCGATGACCTCGTCAAACCGGCCCGGCCTGAGCACGGCCGGATCGAGGATGTCCGTCCGATTGGTCGCTCCGAGCACAAGAACTCCTTTTAACTCTTCGATACCATCGAGTTCCGCCAGAAACTGGCTGAGAACTCGTTCGACAACATGCGAATCCGATGAGCCGCTGCTCCGCACAGGCACCAAAGCGTCGATTTCGTCAAAGAAAATAATACAGGGAGCCGCCTGTCTGGCCTTTCGAAAAACCTCTCTAACCCCGCTCTCGGACTCTCCCACATATTTTGAAAGCAGCGCAGGACCCTTTACCGATATGAAGTTTACATTGCTTTCAGTGGCGATGGCTTTAGCCAGCAAGGTTTTGCCGCATCCGGGCACCCCTGACATAAGAATGCCCTTAGGCGGCCTGCACCCGGCTTTCTTAAAGAGATGGGAATATTTCAACGGCCATTCCACCGCTTCAATAAGACGCTCTTTGACGGCTTTCATCCCCCCTATATCTTTCCATCTGACATCCGGAATTTCCACAAACACTTCCCGGATAGCCGATGGTTCAACTTCGCGAAGGGCAGCCAGAAAGTCATCCATATGCACCTCGAGCTGCGAAAGCTGCTCGTAAGGGATAACGGTCATGGCAAAATCTATGTCAGGCATGATTCGGCGCAAACAAATCATGGCCGCTTCCCGGCAAAACGCCTCCAGATCGGCTCCCACAAATCCATGGGTGATGTCTGACAGATGGACCATGTCCATGTTCTGGGCCAAAGGCATCCCGCGGCTGTGAATTTCAAGGATTTCAAGCCGTCCGTTACGGTCCGGGATTGGTATGGAAATCTCCCGGTCAAACCGGCCCGGCCGGCGCAAAGCCGGGTCCAGAGCATTGGGAATGTTGGTCGCTGCAATCACAATTACGTTCTGGCGTTTGGTCAGTCCGTCCATAAGAGCAAGGAGTTGCGCCACCACTCGCTTTTCCACGTCACCGACGACTTTTTCTCGTCTTGGAGCAATGGCGTCGATCTCGTCCAGAAAAACGATACTCGGACCTTTACGAGTGGCCTCATCAAAAATCTTCCGCAGGTGGGCTTCACTCTCACCGTAAAATTTGTGGATAACCTCCGGGCCGTTAATTGAAAAAAAATGGGCGTCCGTTTCGTGTGCGATGGTTCGGGCGATCAGGGTTTTCCCGCATCCCGGAGGGCCGTGCAGCAGAACTCCTTTTGGCGCATCAATTCCAAGACGCTCGAATACCTCCGGATAGCGCAGGGGAAGTTCTATCATCTCACGGATGCGCTGGAGTTGGGGTTTGAGTCCTCCGATGTCTTCGTATGAGACGGAACGAACAGTCTCTTCGCCCCCCCCTTTTTCGATGATTAGCCGGGTTGTCGGATTGATGAGTACAGGCCCTTTCGGAACTGTAGTTAGAACCTTGAAATCAGCCGACCGGCTGCCAAACAGCATGGCACGGATTCGATCGCCCTGGATCACAGGCAATCCGTCCAAAAGGCTGCCAATGTACTTTAAATCACGATCCGCAGGAATAATATTTATCGGGACAAGTTTCAAGCGTTCCGCAGGCTGACAGAAAATCTTGCGAACCTGTACAAACTCGTCGACGCCTGCACTCACATTTTCCCGGGTGAGCCCATCGAGTTGGATTCGGGACTGCCCCCGCAGTTCCTTGTAAGCGGGCATTACCTTACAAACACTCTTGCGCTTGCCCTCGACCTCTAAAATGTCACCAATAGTTACCTTCAGCTTTTCGATGTCTTCCGGTCCCATGCGGGCAAATGCCCGGCCCATGTCTTTACTGAGAGCTTCGGTCACCTTTAGTTTTAACGTTGTTTTTTTGCTGCCGGTCATGATACTCCCTTCGATTGTTACAATTGAAACTTGAAATTCGAAACTTGAAACTGGACAAGAACTCTACTTAGTGCTTTTAATGAAGGCATTAAGCTTTGGTCACAGCTCGTCAATGATTTGTGTATATTTATCTCCTTCTTTTTCAATCATCAATCGCCAATCATCAATCCAAACACTTAATTTCCAAAATTCCATTATTGCAGGTTACTTCCATCTTCTCCCGTGGATAGGGCTTTGGCAGGAGAACTTCTTTGCAGTACTTTTTATCTTCCCTTTCGGCATAAATTGTCAGCAAATCATCCCTTACCTCAATTCGAATATCCTCAACGCTGATACCCGGCAATTCCGCAACGACGAGGATATGGTCTTCTTCTTCGAACACATCCGCCATGGGCTCCCGGACCTCCCGGACCACGGGCTCACCGGTTTGTTCATCCCTGCGAATATTCCCGAAAGGCTCTACTTTAGCTCCTTCACCTCCCAAACCGACTTTAACCGAGAAGCCATATACTCCCTTTAAGTCTTTATCTTTGAATCGGATATCGCCGGTCCTGGAAAGCTTTTCTCCTTTTTCGGCCAGTTCTCCAAGTTTCTCTACAAGATCCGTAAGGCCTCCCAGTATTCCTTCAAACCCGCCCTGAAAAACGCCGCTTTTATTTTTCTTTTTTCCCATAATTACCTCCCGTTGCTGAATTGTGAAATTGCAAGTTTTTTGATCTTTGTATGAATTGTCTTGTAATCTATCCGGAGCAGTCGTGCTGCTTTTGCTTTGTTACCGCCGGTGTATTCTATCGCGCTAACGATAATCTCGCGCTCAAGGGCCTCGGATCTTTTTTGCACGATCGCCTTCATCGATTGTTCTTTCCACGGCATCTTTTGAACAAGCGAGTTGGTCTGCCGATTAAAAGAACTGTCCTGATGTATTTCCAAATGATTATCGGTGATCAAGTCATCGGCCAGCAGCACGGCCCGGCGGATGATCGAACGGAACTGTCGAACATTGCCCGGCCACGAGTAATCGAGCAAAGTCCGGAGGGCGGATTCGGAAAATCCCTTTATGCTTTTATGCAGTGCGAGGTTTGTGATATCAAGGAAGCGTTTGGCGAGGTAAGGGATATCTTTCTTACGTTCTCGAAGCGGCGGAACTCTGATGGTAAACTCATTCAATCGATAGAAAAGGTCTTCGCGGAAAGCACCCGACTCAAGGACAGTTGTAAGGTCCTGGTTGCATGCGACCAGAAGACGGATATCAACGTCTAAGGGTTTGGTACTGCCCAGCCGGCAAATCTTCTTTTCCTGAAGTGTTCGCAGAATTTTCCCCTGAGAACTCACGGGCAGGTTTGAAATTTCGTCCATTAGCAATGTTCCACTTTTTGCGGCTTCGAATTTTCCGATTTTCCCGGAAAAGGCACCGGTAAAAGCCCCTTTTTCGTGACCAAACAGTTCGCTTTCCACAAGCCCTTCCGGAATCGCCCCACAGTCGATAGCGACAAAGGGACCGTCCGATCGAAGACTGTTTTGATGAATTGCCCGGGCCACAAGTTCCTTGCCCGATCCGGTTTTTCCCTGGATGACCACGGTAAAATCGGTTTTCGCCACCCGTTTCACTTCGGCGATCAGAGATCCGATGACTTTGCTGGGTCCCATCATTTTTCGCAAGGAAATCGGTCCGTCAAGCTGGCCGGACAGATTCTTTAGTTTTTGTTTGAGGTCCCGTTCAGCAAGGGCCAGTTTCACAACTTCAATGACTTCAACGTGTTGAAACGGTTTGGCCAGGTAATTATGCGCTCCTGCCCGGATGGCCTCGACAGCTCCTTGAATGTGGGCATAGCCGGTGATCATGACAACCGGAAGATCCGGATCCAGTTCCTTTGCATATTTCATAACCTCCATCCCGTTTATACCCGGCATCATAAGATCCAGCAACAGCACATCGGGTATTTCAGACCGGATCATCTTTAGCGCGGTCTCTCCTTCGTAAGCCGTCAGCGCTTCAAATCCTTGGTTTTCCATCAGGCGGGAAAGCATTTTACAGATATATTGTTCGTCATCCACAATCAAAATCTTGATTCGGTTTTTTTTCAACTTGCCTAACCTCCTTGAAAAACAATCCGCCGAACCGGGTAAATAACACGGATATCCCTGTCAAGCAGACCCTGAAGCGAGTGAAGCATTCCCAAAAAGAGAAGTCCTGTTTCGCCCTTGCCAAGCGTTGTATTTATGCGCCCGGCAATATATCGATCCCTTTTTTTTAACAACTGATCGCCCGATCGTTTTTGCAGCGCTTTCCCCCTGTCTTTTTTTAAAATATTTTCGGTGTCCGTGATCTGTTTCGCCCGTTCGTATTCCACGATTAAAAGCTCCGGAGATTCGGTCCCCATCAGTGTGGCGCCTTTGTCCATCAACCGCATAAGAAGTTGATGATTCCGGCCTCCGGCACTGGCGAGTTCGCTTACAATTTCAACCTCCCGGCCGCATACGGGCAAACCGTCCTGATAAAGACGAACGCTTTCATAAGAAAGGTCTAACCGGTCAATGGCATTTTCGATTTCCGTCCACACCCTGTTTATCAGCTCGATTTTGCGCTGCATGGATTGTTTTCCCACTTTCCTGAGGCCGATGCGTCGTATTGATTCACCCAGGGCTCCCAAATCGCTTTGAGTATGGATGATCGGCAGGTAGATCAAGGTTCTTTCAAAAGTCCGGGAGTTCATTCAGGCCTCTTTTCTCATTCATCATTCGATCCGCCGGAGGCGGACAAGTGCCTGCTCGCCTGTGGCGAGTCGGGCGTTCGACCTGCCCGCCTGTGCCTCGCTGTGGCAGGCGGGTGTTCGATGTTCTTTTTTTATGTTTTAACCATCCAGAACCTTTCGAATGGTTTCACTTAGTTTTTGCTTGATGATCGGCTTTAAAACAAATGCTCGTATGCCCTTGGCTTTTGCTTCTTGTTCACTGATTCTTGTGCTGAATCCGGTGCAGAGGATAACGGGAATATCGGGTCTTATTTTCATAAGTTCTACGGCCAGTTCATCACCGGTCATGTTCGGCATGGTCATATCTGTAATCACCAGATCCACGCTTTCCGGATGATTTCTAAAATATTCCAGCGCGTCAATGCTGCTGGTTCTCATCACAACATCATATCCCAAAGACTCAAGGGTTTGCTTGCTCATATTTACGATGGCAGGTTCATCATCAACCAGAAGGATACGTTCGGTTCCGTTGAGAACAGGCCTGTCAACGCTGTCTTCCGGTTTCAAATACTTCTGTATGGCCGGCAGGAATATTTTAAAAGTGGAGCCTTTCCCGGGCTCACTATAGGTGTAAATCCCCCCCCCATGACTGCGAACAATACCATGAACAAACGAAAGCCCCATGCCGGTGCCTTCCTCTTTTTCTTTTGTGGTAAAAAACGGATCGAAAATTTTATCCAGAACATCCGGTGTCATGCCATGGCCTGTATCGGTTACGGTTAGATTGATATAAGTCCCCGGAGTCAGATCCGGATATTTTAAAATCAGCTTGGAATTAACTTCTATATCCGAAAGGTCAACCGTCAATATTCCGCCTTTGTCTTTCATGGCATGGGCGGCATTGGTGCAGAGATTCATGATCACCTGGTGGATATGGGTTGAATCACCCATAACCACTGCATTGCTTTGGATATTCTGTTTAATCTCAATTGTCGTTGGTATGGATGACCTGATGAGGCTAAGCACCTCTTTTAAAATGAACTTTACCTGAACCGGCTTTTTTTCCTGATCCGTCTGGCGGCTAAAAGTGAGAATCTGCTTAACAAGATCTACAGCCCGACTCCCTGCCGTGAGAACCTCCTGAAGATTTTCGTGTTGCATGCTTCCTTTTTTTGCATCATTTAGAGCTAATTCCGAAAAACCGATTACGGAAGTTAAAATATTGTTAAAATCGTGGGCGATTCCTCCTGCCAGCGTGCCGATGGTTTCAATCTTCTGGGCATGAAGGAGTTGTTTTTCCAATTCAATTTCATGGGTTCTATCACGATCTATAGACACAAAGTTTATGATTTTACCGGATTTATCCGATACGGGTGAGACACTTGCATCTGCTTCATAAAAACTGCCGTCTTTTTTTCTATTAATAATATGTCTGCGCCAGACGTTCCCGCGGGTAATGGTATTCCACATTTGTTTAAAAAACCGATCATCATGTTTTCCGCTTTTCAAAAACCTTGGGTTTCGATTGACAGCCTCTTTGCGAGCGTATCCCGTTAAGCGCTCGAATGCGGGATTGACATATTGAATTTTTCCATTTCTGTCTGTAATGAATACGGATTCTGATGCCTGTTCGATGGCGATTGCCAGGAGATTTCGTTCTTGTTGAGTTCGTATGTGTTCAGTAATATTCGCAATGAATGCAAAAGAGCCTTGTACCCGCTCCGATTTATCCCTGATTGTTGTTGTTTTAAAATATGTGTGCAGGTCTTGACCGTTCTTTTTTTTCAGGGTAATATTATAAGTTTGATGGGTAGTGTCGGATATCTTTGAGGTCTGTTCAATAAAAATCTTTCGGTTCTCATCATCAACAAAATCAAAGGGGGTTTTACCAAGAATCTCATCCCGATTGCAGCCAAGCATTTTGCAAAAGGACTCATTCACTTCCATAATTTTGTTTTCGGAACTTAACAGCAAGTATCCTTCCGAGGTGGTTTCCAGAATGCGGCGGTATTTTGCTTCACTTTCTCTAAGCTGCTTACCGGCCTTCAGCTTATCAGCGGCTCTTTGGATCATCATCAGTAACTTCTCCATATCATAAGGTTTTTGCAGACAGATGTAAGACTCCAGGTTGGCTGCTTGGATAGCTGATTCATTAGCGGTGAATATGATGCAGTCCGTATCGGGAGTGTATTCCTTGATTTTTCGAATGATATCCAGACCGGACATGTCTTTTAAATTAAGATCGATCATGGCGACATCCGGCCTATGTTTTTCGAGCATAGTCAACGCTTGTTCTCCCGTGGCACCGGTAACAGGAATATAGCCTTGTGCCTCGAGGATGTCAAAGAGGGTCTTTCTAAGGCTGTCGTCATTATCTGCAATGAGAATACTTGGCTTTTCAGTCATGGCTCATCTCCGTTTCCGAACAGTTCGGTCCAAAATTCTTTCCGGTACCATACCCATTACAATCTCATCATCCGGGAAATAGGTTCGGATCCGTCGTGCGGCTTTTTTCCAGTTCGCGGGATTCAACGCGTTTCCGCTTTTCTTGTTCACCAAACCAAGAACCTTGCACCGGTCTCCGGAAAACCGCCCTTGGGGGGTCATAAATATCAACTTTGATCGTGTATGCCGACTCGGTGTATTTA
Organism: uncultured Desulfobacteraceae bacterium; assembly: GCA_964539365.1. Taxonomy (GTDB): domain Bacteria; phylum Desulfobacterota; class Desulfobacteria; order Desulfobacterales; family UBA11574; genus S5133MH16. The sequence continues at coordinate 16,700 of CAZIIV010000038.1, forward strand.
AAGAAAAATATAAGTTATCCTTATTTTACCGAGTATCCGTCATCACGTCTCCAGCATCTGATGATCCTTTCACCATACGAGCTGGTTTTTTATTGAATAGTAGGTCAATTCGGAATTTGTCATCATTTTCATTTTATTCAGAACACGAATCCGATACGTGCTGATGGTATTTATACTCAAGGATAGTTCATCTGCGATTTTTTTTACGGTTTTGCCGGAAGCAATCATACGCATGACCTGAAATTCACGGTCAGATAGAGATTCGTGTGGCAGTTTTTCCGTATCAGTATCCAGATAATGAGCTAATTTTTCAGCAAGGGAATTACTGATATATTTTTTGCCTGCGGACACTTTTTTAATGGCTTTTATCAATTCATCCGTTGCGGTTATTTTTGTCAAGTATCCCGCGGCGCCCATCTTTAACGCCCGAACTGCGTATTGCTCTTCGGGATACATGCTCAATACTAAAACCGGAAGATCTTGTTTTTCCTGCTTAAGTTGCTTTAAAATGGCCAGACCATCCTTTTTGGGCATGGCAATATCCAGTAGAATAACGTCGAAATTATCCTTGCGAACAAGCTCCAGTGTTTCCTGACCGTTTGCTGCTTCACCGGTGACAAGCAAACCTGGCGCATTTGAGACAATTTGTTTCAGTCCTTCACGAACAATTGTATGATCGTCGGCAATCAGTATTTTAATCATATGGACTGTTTCCTTTGCAGATGATACGGAACTCACCGGAAGTTGGAAATTGTTTTGGCCTGCGACATCAAAGGTTTTTATCTATATTCTGGTGCGAAACTTGAATTTGTGATTTTTGAACGATGATTACCGTCTATCAACGGATTATTCCCTGATGTTCGAGTTGTGATCCAGCACTTCCCTGATCGTATTTGCGATTTCTTCCAAAACAACAGGCTTCATAAGAAAAGCCCGGATTCCCCTTGCTTTGACTTTGTTTTCGTTGATATGTTCACTATATCCCGTGCAGAGAATTATCGGGATGTCAGCGCGTAATTTTAAAAGCTTTTCGGCCAGTTCCAGGCCTGTCATACGGGGCATGGTCAAATCGGTAATGACCAGATCAAACCGGCCGGGATTTTCACGAAAGGCTTCCAGGGCTTTACCGCTGCTCGTTGTGGCAGTCACTTCATATCCAAGGCGTTCTATCATGGGTTGATTGGCGTTGACCATCGCCGTTTCATCGTCGACAAAAAGTATGCTTTCCCTGCCCCCGGTCATTTCGACCGCCGCCTCGCTTTCCGGTTCCGGATCCGCTTCGATTCCGGGAAAAAGGACATGAAAAACCGTTCCTTTCCCCGGCTCGCTTGTAACCGAGATCTCACCACCATGGCTTTTGACGATACCGTGAACCACGGAAAGCCCCATTCCCGAACCTTCACCGATTTTTTTGGTGGTAAAATACGGGTCAAATATTTTTTCCAGGATGTGGGGTTCAATGGCCTCGCCCGTGTCACTTACCGACAGCCGCACATATTTCCCGGGGGATAACTCATAATAATGAATTGCGGAATCCTTGTCCAATTCAACCGGTTCAAGGCTGACCTCCAAAACCCCGGCTTTTTCTCCCATGGCTTGGGCCGCATTGGTGCAAAGATTGATGAG
>CAZIIV010000038.1:18425-20724 GCA_964539365.1 uncultured Desulfobacteraceae bacterium
CGGTGATGTCCAGTATAACCCCTCTGACCCCGGATGGCTCGCCGTCTTTTATAATAGGGGCGCCGTATATCAAGGCGGGAAACCTTCTGCCGTCTTTTGTTAAACACGTGTATTCATGATTCTCAAACACTTTGCCTTGAAGTATTTTACCGAAGTTCGCCCCCACCCTTTCCCTGTCTTCGGAAATCAGGATATCTGCCAGGGACAATCCGTGTTCAAGATCTTTCGGGGTATAGCCGAAACTCTCGTAACCTGTCCGGTTGGTGTAGGTAAGGTTCCCCTCCGGATCCGCTTCCCAGACCGGCTGAGGCAGCAAGTCGGCCAGATTTTTGAATCGTTCCTCGCTCGATTTCAGTGCTTTTTGTGCCTGTTTGCGATCCGTAACATCAAAAAAGACTCCGTAAACATATTCAATCTCACCCTTGGTGTCACAGACGATATGTCCTCGTTCCTGTATCCAGCGGAAGCTGTCCGCATTGGATTTGATCCGGTATTCCCGTATGTATGATTTGCTTGTTTTCAAGGCCTGAATAAAGATTTGCCTTGCCGGGCCGATGTCTTTTTCGACAATAATATCAATCCATTTCATTTTTCCGGAATTAAATTCATCCACGTTATATCCGGTGAAGCTCTCAATCGTATGATCAAAGAATTCAACGGACCAGTCCTGATATCCTTTGAAAACGGTGCCCGGGAGATTTTCGACCAATACCCTGTACTTTTGCTCACTTTCCCGAAGATTTTTTTCCGCCGACTTGCGGCGGATAACATTACTGCCCAGGGCCGTAATCACGGCAATCAAAAATGCAAAGGTGCCAAAAACGCGCCAGATAATATTTTTGTATTCATGATATACGGATTGGGGTTTGTTCAAAATGATACTTCCCCGGGGCAGGGCGGTCTTTGGAATGTTCCATTTTTGCAATTGGTTATAATTAAACATGTATTTGTTGGAGCTTTCCAGCCTGACAGGTATATCCGTAACGTTTTTCCCCTCGATAAGTTTCAGGGCCATTTTGGCGGCCTCCGCTCCATGGTGTTTCCCTGATTGCACGTTGCCGCCAAGGATTCCATATGCAAGCATCGAATCCGTCACACCATACAGGGGGACCGGTGACGTTTTTGAAATCTCAGAACATCCGCTTTCCCACGGCACGAAAACACCATTTTTGTCTTTTACCCATATACACAATAACGCAATGCTGTCAGGCGGAAGGCTGCTCAGCCGGGAAAGCATTTCCGAAGTCGTCAATTCACGGCCATTCAAATAGATGAATTTAAGGGGTTCCAATTGAGATGCGGCGGCGGCGGCCTGCCGGATATATGCCTGGCCGGTCGGGGTGGCATCACATATAACCGCAACCTGCGTGGTGTTCGGATGAAATTTTAATGCGGTGTTCAATGTGGCAGGGATGTCCGCATACTGCACGATCCCGGTTATTTGTTCCTCGTGCCCTTCGATCATTGAGTGGTTGAAATGATTTACCCCCATAAATACGACCGGTGTATTCCCGAACAGGCGTCTATGGTACTTCACGGCAAAAAGAAAGGCGTTGTCATCCGAGACGATAATGATATCCGGATGGAACGCGGCATATTTCATTTTCATTAATCGGAAAAACGCTTCTTTATATTCATCCGTGTTAATTCTCTTGGTGTCCATATATTCGGTGAGAATTTCACAGTCTTTTATCCTCTGCCTGAGCGTCTCTTCTATGCCTCGGACCAGGTCGTCCGTCCACGGATAGCCCTTATGATAGGAGTTTAGAATAAGAATCTGTTTTTTCTCGGCACTGTGTGCGGCCGGCGATAAGATAACAAAAACAAAACTAATGATAAGTAAGGCTGCCCTGAAATTCATCTGATGGTCTTTCCTCAATTTTTGCGCTCCCGATTCCCGGCAATTCCAATTCGTGGCCGCCGGACGGGAAAATTTTTTAAAATAAAATCATAAAGATGCCAATGGTAAGTCGCTTTCCATGAATAACAAACAACCATCAGCAATGAACAGACGCCTTACGGACCACGCCCATCTCCTTCATGGTCCTTTCCGCATACGGGGCACACCATCTCTCCCACGCTCCTCTTTTAAGCTGATCCTCAGCCCTCATCACTCCCCCAAAAACTCCACACCGATTCGCGGCGTTATCCGTTGGTTTGTTATTGGTTATTTCTTGATTTGTTATTCCTGGTTCCTGCTCAACTCCTCGCCTCCCAGCATTTTTCTCTTTTGCCCTCTGTTTCATTTTTTCATTCGATTTTCGATGTTCATCTTTTTCTTGCCCTTCTGTCCTCTGTC
>CAZIIV010000039.1:0-20281 GCA_964539365.1 uncultured Desulfobacteraceae bacterium
CCAAAACAGTTCCCTCTCACGGTTAAGCAGTTCGTAGAAAATCCAAGTCAACAAGGTTTTTGTATTTTGTCTCAGACGGCTAACCCCTTGCGAGCTTATTGGATCTAACCCGGTAACTTCTCAAAAAATTTAGGTTAAAAATAACACTTTCATTTTGTTTTATCAATAATAAGTTGGCATACTTCCTAAATAGTGTGAAGACTCCGGTAATTCTATTGAAAAAAATCTTGATTCATACTAAAATTTCATTCGAATATTTTATTGACTAATATCAGATTTCTTGTCATTTCAATAGGATTCGATAAAAAAATTCTAAAGATGATTCCTGTGAAATTAACGCCTGCCACGTCATTCAAAAGAATGAAGCCGTTCTGGATTGCCGTCTCCGCATTCGGACTTGTTTTTGCGGTGCTATTTTTTATCCGTCTGGATTTATATAATAAATTTATATATGAACCTCCAAAAGCGTTTTTTTCATCCATAGACTCCCCTCTTGAACGGGACTCATGGATGAATATTTTACAAAACGGTCGTAAAATTGGCACATCACATACGACTTTTTTAAAAAGAAAAAATGGGTACCTTCTGAAGGAAACCTTATATATGCGTATCAACACAATGGGATTGATACAGGATGTACACCTGAAGACTGTCGGAAGGTTACATCCGGATTTTACACTCTCTTCATTCGATTTTAAAATCAGTTCGGGACGGTTTGTTTTCTCGGCACAAGGAAGTATTTCCGGTAATGTACTTTCAATTAAAACACATGGACTTGAATCCACGGGTAGTTTCCATATCAAGGTTCCGGAAAAGATATACCTGGCCGCCGGTATAATAAATGCCGTGGAGGTTTCCGGCATAGAACCCGGCAGCGAAGTTGCTTTTCAAATCTTCGACCCTTCAACTATGGCCAGTGAACCGGTCAGAATCAGGGTTGTTGAGCATGAAGAGATTCTGAATATGGGAGTTAAAAAAAAGGTCAAAAAGATAGCCATGATGTTTAAAGGGGTAACTCAACTGGCCTGGGTCTCGGAAGACGGCCAGGTGATAAAAGAAAAAGGGTTTCTCGGAATCAGTCTCGAAAAGACGACCCGTGACCATGCTTTTTTTGATCTTCCTGTTGAATCGAGCCAGGACCTTACCATGGTTGTTTCTGTCCCGTCAAATGTGCGGATCAACCATGCCGAGACGCTTACCGGACTGGAGGTTGAAATCGGCGGCATACCATACGACCATATCCGTCTACACGGCGGAAGACAGTCACTAAACGGTAATCTCCTTATCATCAATAAGGAGTCACTGCCGGATGCCGCAACGGATTTTGACCTAACTCAATTAAAAGAGAGCCAAACTAAATTTTTAAAGCCTGCGCCGTTTATTGAATCCAATCATCCGAAGATCTGCAACCTGGTAAAAAGGATTGTTGCAGCAGATGACGCCCCATTAACTAAAACCATAAAGCTGGTTGATTGGATGAATAAACATATTGAAAAACGACCCGTTATTTCTGTGCCGGATGCCCTTGCGGTTATTGAAAACCGTGCAGGGGACTGTAACGAGCATGCCGTACTCCTGGCCGCTCTTGCAAGAGCGGCGGGCATACCCGCCAAGCTTGAAGCCGGTCTGGTTTATTTAAACGGACGATTTTATTATCATGCATGGAACCTTCTTTACCTCGGGAAGTGGATAACCGTGGACTCGCTTTTTGGACAACTCCCGGCAGACGTGACTCACATACGGCTTTCACGTGGAGAACCCGCGCAACAGCTTGATTTAATAAGCATGATAGGAAAAATAAAATTAAAGATTATTAAACAGACGAAATGATAGAACTTAAAGGGTTGACCAAAAGATACGGTGCTCTGGTGGCTGTGGACAATCTGAATCTTTTGATTCCGAAAGGGGAAATATTCGGATTTATCGGTCCAAACGGCGCAGGAAAAACAACCACAATAAACATGATTGGAGGAATTCTTGCACCCACATCAGGTACCGTTGTGATCTGTGGCATAACTATGGAATCGGAACCGGAAAAAGCCAAGCGTAAAATAGGCTTTATTCCCGAAAGGCCGTATCTTTATGAAAAACTTACCGGCATGGAGTTTCTTAAGTTTATTGCCGATCTGTATGGGGTGGGAGAGGATGTGTTTTTAATAAAATCCCGAGAAAAACTGGAGATGTTTTTTTTGTCCGACTGGTCCGACGACCTTGTTGAATCGTATTCTCACGGAATGAAACAGCGACTTGTAATGGCCGCCGCTCTTGTTCATGATCCCGAGGTCGTCATTGTGGATGAACCCATGGTGGGTCTTGATCCTTTGGCAATCAAGATGGTTAAGAATCTTTTTCGGAATCTTGCTGAACAAGGCGTAACTATTTTCATTTCGACTCATACCCTGAAGGTGGCTGAAGATATATGTGATCGTATCGGCATCATTCATAAGGGATCGCTGATCGCTACGGGCACCTCCGAGGAGTTAAAACGCCGGGTCAATGAAACAGATGCGGATCTTGAACAGGTATTCATTAGATTAACAGAACAATGAAAGATATCATCACACTTTTAATGCCAAGGATGTGTTCTTTTAAAGGCAGGAGATTTTCAAAAAACAACACGGGCGGTTTATTTAAACTTTTGGTGTTGGGAACCATGGGCATACTATTTTGGGGGGGTATATTTGCGGTTTCACTGCGGGTTCTCGGCTATTTCAAAGACATAGCGGAGCTGGGAGATATCCTTGCCTGCAAGCTGCTTTCCATGGTGTTCCTTACTTTTTTTTTCCTTCTTGTTTTCAGCAGCATCCTCACCTCACTCTCCAAGCTGTACCTGAGCAGAGATCTTTCTCTTGTACACTCCTTGCCGGTTTCAAGTTACAAGGTTTTTATTGCAAGGTGGATAGAAAGTACTTCAGACAGTTCGTGGATGGTTATTGTATATATGCTCCCCGTATTTATTTCATACGGCATTGTTTATCAGACCGGCCCGCTTTTTTATATCAATATGGTAATGACACTGATATGCCTTTCGATTATTGCATCAGGGTTAAGCGCCGTTCTGGTTGTCACCGCTGTAAATTTTTTAGCGGCAAGCCGTATAAGAAACATAGGTTTATTCATCGGCCTTTGCTGTTTTCTGGCGCTCTTTTTTGCATTTCGATTTTTACGTCCCGAACGTTTGGTTGATCCCGAAGCTTTTGCAACCGCACTGGTTTATCTTAAAGCCTTAAAGACTCCGGCGCCGCCATATCTTCCCAGCACATGGGCATTTGACAGCATGAAGGCCTTGCTTTACGGGAATGTCACGGAAGGGCTGTTTCAGGTCGCGTTGTTATGGAGTTTCGCCGGAGTAGTGGTGTTTATGGTTATAATTATTGCAGAAGCCATTTATTTTAAAGGGCTTTCAAAGACAAGAACCGCACAAAATCGGCTGTTTAATTACAAGGTTACCCGTATCCGTTTCTTGCCGTTTTTGTCACGGCCGGTCAGGGCATTTGCACTAAAGGAGGCTAGAACTTTTTTCCGGGACCAGACACAGTGGTCGCAACTATTTCTTGTTGCGGCCCTTGTTGTCATCTATATTTACAATTTTAATGTTCTCCCCATTGAAAAAGCTCCGATAAAAACCGTATACTTGCAGAATCTTCTTTCGTTCCTGAATATGGGCCTTGCCGGATTTGTACTTACCGCTGTTGCCGCCCGGTTCGCTTATCCTGCCGTCAGCACCGAGAAGGAGGCGTTCTGGCTGGTAAAATCGGCTCCAATACCACTTGCGAACTATCTCTGGATAAAGTTTGTCATCTACTGTTTACCCCTGCTGATGTTAACCGAAATCCTGATTGTGGCAACCAACATTCTGCTCAAGGTTTCCCCTTTTATGATGGGACTTTCCATAATCAACATTTTTTTTATGGTTCCCGGTGTTGTCTCCATGGGGATAGGCTTCGGCGCGGCATATCCGGATTTTAAATCGGAAAACCCGGCACAAACCGTCACCAGTTTCGGCGGGCTTCTCTTTATGATCGCATGTGCAGGATATATAGGCGCCGTAATCATCATTCAAGCCGGCCCGGTTTACCATGTTTTTATGGCCGGAATAAAGGAAACCCGGTTCAGTGGTTTTATGTGGTTATGGATCATCGGATCGTTTGGCGCAGCTTTTATAATCAACATTCTTGCCATCGTGCTCCCCATGAAATTCGGAGAAAAGACGTTGTCAAGGCTCTAAATTTAAGACACATAACCATGCCAATCGTTGGCGGTGATATTGTAAAAAAAAATATATGTATTATTTTGTTGAGAACTCAAAAAAACAAAGCTTGACATAAGGTAACATTTTGGTTTTTTAATAAAATTACTCTGGAAAACGGGCAATCGGGTTATTATGAAATTCATGTTGACACAGGACTTGATAAACAGATAACATTTTGTATAATCGACATTCCAAAATTCCACCATTCCATTATTCCATGTCCAAGCTAAGTAAATAAGCCCAAAAACAGTTTTATTTTCAATAGGCATCGAATTAAGAGAAATATCTTCATATCAGGAGAAAAAAAATGGCTGAAACTGACAAGGATGATCTTATCAGTATTATTGAAGAAGATGAAAAGGGAACAAAATATCCCGATACACTTCCTTTATTGTCGGTAAGGGATGTTGTGATTTTTAATGATATGCTCCTCCCCCTGTTTGTCGGACGCAAAAAATCGGTTCGCGCCGTGGAAGAAGCAGTGGCAAAAGACGGATTTTTGTTAATTGTAACGCAAAAGGATCCGGGCATTGAAAACCCGAAGCCGGATCAAATTTTTACCGTCGGAACCTTGAGCCGGATCCTTCGAATTTTGAAACTTCCGGACGGCAGCATTAAAGCCCTTGTACAAGGGATTGCCAAGGCAAGGATTGTTAAATACGTATTAAAAAAATCCTTATATCGGGTAAAAGTTGAAACTGTTGTTGAGCCTTCGATTGAAAAAATCAGTGTTGAGATTGAAGCCCTGATGCGGAATATACGGGAACACTCCGAAAAGATTTTGGATTTGCGTGGTGAAATGACCAGTGATGTCAGTGCGGTTTTAGAAAGCATCGAAGATCCGGGGAAACTTGCAGATCTTGTGGCATCAAATCTTAGGTTAAAAATTGAGGAATCCCAGATGCTGCTTGAGCTGATCGATCCGGTTAAACGTCTCAAGAAAGTAAATGAGTTGCTTGCACGGGAGGTGGAGCTGTCGTCTATGCAGGCTAAAATCCAGTCCGATGTAAGAGATGAAATCTCAAAAAATCAGCGAGATTATTTTTTAAGAGAGCAGGTTAGGGCGATTCATCGGGAGCTGGGTGAAAGCGATGACAAAGTACAGGAAATAAATGATTACCAAAGAAAAATAAAAAACGCCAAGATGTCAAAAGCAGCGAATGACGAAGCGTTTAACCAATTGAAACGACTGGAAAAAATGTATCCTGACTCTGCAGAAGCTTCGGTGGTGAGAACGTATCTGGACTGGATGGTCGATATTCCCTGGAGTAAAACGACCAAAGATGTCATCGACATCAAGCAGGCCAAAAAGGTTCTGGATAAGGACCATTTTGCCCTGAACAAGGTAAAAGATCGCATATTGGAATATTTGAGCGTACGCAAACTTAACCCCAAAATGAAAGGCCCGATTCTCTGTTTTGTGGGGCCGCCGGGGGTGGGAAAAACTTCCTTGGGGCAGGCTATAGCACAGGCGATGAAACGTAAATTTGTTCGTATTTCTTTGGGAGGCATCCGTGATGAAGCTGAGATCAGAGGTCACCGACGAACCTATATCGGCGCTTTGCCCGGACGTATATTGCAGGGGTTGAAACAGTGTGGCACAAACAATCCGGTTTTCATGATGGACGAAATTGACAAGCTCGGTTCTGATTTTCGCGGAGATCCTTCATCCGCTCTTTTAGAGGCGCTTGACCCTGAGCAAAACCTGGCATTCAGTGATCATTATCTTAATTTACCCTTTGATCTTTCCAAGGTTATGTTTATTCTTACGGCAAATTTGACCGACACTATTCCATCGGCACTTCTTGACAGGATGGAGGTGATTAGACTTCCCGGATACACGGAAGAAGAAAAAAAGATAATTGCTCAACGGCACCTGATTCCTCGTCAAATAAAGGAAAATGGTTTGAGGGCCAGGAACATATCCATAAGTTCCGGGGCATTGCTTCAGATTATAACAGAATATACTTGCGAAGCCGGCCTAAGAAATCTTGAACGCGAAATAGGGACTCTTTTTCGAAAGGCGGCCCGGAAAATTGCCGAAGGAAATAAAGGGCTTTTTCGTATTACAAAAAACAACCTGCATCATTATCTTGGCGTTGCGAAATATTATCCCGAAATGGATCAGGAAGAGAGCCAGGTCGGTTTATCTACAGGTTTGGCATGGACTCAGGCCGGTGGTGATGTTCTGTATGTAGAGGCGTCTTTAATCGACGGAAAGGGAGAGCTGATTGTAACCGGTCAAATTGGAGAGGTTATGCAAGAGTCCGCACGGGCAGCCCTCAGTTATGGCCGCGCAAACCTTTGTTTGCTGGGCGTTAAAGAGAATGTTTTTGAAAACAAGGACATTCATATTCATGTTCCGGCGGGTGCAATACCCAAAGACGGCCCTTCCGCCGGCATTGCAATGGCAACCGCTCTTATTTCTGTTTTAGTGAATAAACCGGTAAATAAAGATGTTGCCATGACCGGTGAAATTACTCTCAGGGGCAGGGTCCTTCCGGTGGGGGGATTGAAGGAAAAAGCTTTGGGTGCCATAAGAGGCGGGATTCGTACAATAATTATTCCTGAAAAGAACAAAAAAGAATTATCGGAAATCCCGTTGCACATAAAGCGAAAAATTAAGTTCATTTCCGTAAAAAATATGGATGAAGTTCTTTCCCTTGCCATTGAAGGAAATATTATGCGGAAGAGGTGATATGAAAATACTGGCTGTTGATACGGCTACAAAGAGCTGCAGCGTTGCGGTGGTCCAGGAAAACTCCTTGTTGGCAGAAATAACAACCGCCAGGAAACAGAGCCATTCCAAGCACTTAATGGAGATGATCAGCAGAGTTATAAGGTTGTCGGGTCTGGCCCTCTCTGAATTGGATGGGTTTGCCGTTACCCGGGGCCCGGGTACTTTTACAGGCCTGCGGATTGGAATAAGTTCCATCAAGGGTCTTTCAGCGGCATCGGGAAAACCGATAGTGGGGGTTTCAAGCCTTGATGCGCTTGCCATGCAGGCGTCTTTTTTCCCATATCTTATCTGTCCGCTTATAGACGCGCGAAAAGGTGAGGTTTATTTTTCACGATACAGGCTTCGGAACGGCCAAGTAAAAAAAGAGGCTGATGAGCACGTTTTCCCCCCTGAAAAAGCCCTGCTTGACCTTAATGAAGCATGTTTGTTTATCGGCGATGGTGCGCTAAATTATCAGCAGACCATACTAAATAAAATGGGCACATCAGCTTTTTTTGCATCTTCTTTTCAAAATACGATTCGTGCGTCAACAGTGGCCCATCTTAGTATGAATAAATTTAAAAATAACGATACGGATGATGTCGACAGCCTTGTGCCCCGCTATATTCGAAGATCAGATGCGGAGCTAAATTTGACGGTTTCGTAAAAATCGGACGGTTTACGAGACCGTCAAAATATAAATCCCAAACAAATATCAATGACCGAAATTCAAAATTCAAAATAGATAAAATGACGGCGAGACATCCATTAACTAATTGAAATGTTTTGCTTATTGTATTTTGTAATTTTGATATTGTTTGTAATTTGAGTATTGTGATTTGGGATTTTAGTGCCGTATCCGAGAAAGCAAATCGCTCCTATATGAACTGGTTAGAGTTGGCTTTGACGTTTCCCTGAATGGGTTACGGTTATTATTGACAAATTTTCTTCATTTTTGCTATACAATCAAATTTACCTTTTCACTGGGGACTTATGTGAGGAATTTTAATGAGTGATTTTTCTTGGTCCGATCCGCCGAACCCCACCGCCTTCGCCGTAGCGCGTGCAGGGTATCCTTTTATATTTGCCTCTGTATTTGCTACGGTCGTTTTTGCCGTTTTGCATATGAGCGTCCCGGCGTTGGCGGGTCTTGTGGTTACGTTTTGCATCTGTTGCTTTTTTAGGGATCCGGACCGTGTGATACCGAATTATCCCGGTGCGGTGGTTTCACCGGCCGACGGCAAGGTTATTTTTGCGGGTCCGGCGGATAACAGTCGTTTTGTTGAGGGGTCGTGTATAAAAATCAGTATTTTCATGTCAATTTTTAACGTTCATGTAAATCGCATTCCCCATGAAGGACGAGTAAAAGCGGTTCATTATTTTCCCGGAAAATTTTTCTCTGCCAATCTGAACAAGGCTTCAAAATATAATGAACACAATGCCGTATTTGTTGAAACTGAAGACGGCAAAACGATTTGCACCGTTCAGATTGCGGGTCTAATTGCCCGGCGCATCATTTGTAACGTGCAGAAAGGCGATGATATTGCCCGCGGTCAACGTTTTGGACTAATATGTTTCGGATCACGACTTGATGTTTATCTCCCTCCCCTTACAAGATTGAATGTGGCTGTTGGGAATACGGTAAGGGCCGGAACATCAGTTTTAGGAGATATATGAGATAAAACGGAGAGCGCCCGGAACAGTTGAGTTAGAGGAACACCGTTCGAGTTCCGGTTAGTTGCTTATTAAAGCTACCCGATGGTTGCATAAAATATTTCGATTCACACAGGTCGCCATGATGAAAACCGTTGCCAGCGTAACTGATCCTGGATTCTGGCATCTGGATGCTGGATGTTTTTTGAAGTCACTATTGGAGCTATCCTGAATATCCAGTATCCAGTATCAAGCATCCAGCATCTATCCATTTATGGCAACTAATTCACGAAAATCTCGAACAACGGTTAGATCTATTTTTTGCAACGTTAGGGGCTACTATGGAATCATGGATTTCAAAGGAGCTAAATTTTATCAGCGAATTGGATTTATTACTATGTCAAAAGAATATAATATTTCGGTAATCCCGGGCGATGGCACCGGACCGGAAGTTGTTGCAGAGGGAATCAAAGTCCTTGAAACCGTGGCAGCCAAATTCGATTTCAGACTCAATTTTAACCCGTACAATTTAGGCGGTGAACATTTTAAAGCAACGGGAGAAATATTGCCGGATACCATTCTTGAAAGACTGTCAAGGTCAGATGCAATATATCTGGGTGCAATCGGTCACCCTGATGTAAAACCCGGCATTCTCGAAAAAGGCATCCTTTTGAAGCTAAGGTTTTATTTTGACCAGTATATTAATTTGAGACCGGTTAAACTATATGAAGGTGTGGACACGCCGCTGAAAGAAAAGGGGCCCGATGATATAGACTTTGTCGTTGTTCGAGAAAATACCGAAGGTCTCTACGCCGGAGCCGGAGGGTGTTTAAAACGGGGCACATTGGATGAAGTTGCAATACAAGAATCGATCAATACCCGAAAAGGCGTGGAACGGTGCATCAGATATGCTTTTGAATATTGCAGAAAAAGAAACAAGAAAAAGAAGCTGACCCTTTGCGGTAAAACCAATGTATTGACATTTGCATTTGATTTATGGGAGCGGGTGTTCAATGAGGTTGCGGTAGATTATCCTGATATTGAAACAGATTATGCTCATGTTGATGCCATATGCATGTGGATGGTGAAAAATCCGGAGTGGTTCGATGTTATTGTCACCGATAACATGTTTGGAGATATTATAACCGATCTGGCGGCAATGATCCAGGGAGGGATGGGAATTGCTGCAGGGGCCAACATCAATCCTCAAGGGATTTCAATGTTTGAGCCGATCGGTGGATCCGCACCCAAGTATACCGGCAAGAATATCATTAATCCCATTGCCGCCATTTCAGCGGCCCAGATTATGCTGGAGACCTTAGGGGAACCCAAAGCCGCTTCCTGGTTAGAGCAGGGGATTATTAAGGTACTGCGGGATGATCTCAAAGATGTTGGTGCCGGGAAAATGGGATACGGCACGCAGGAAGTCGGGGATCTTGTGGCAGATTATATTAAAGAAAAAAATGGAAATTCATGATGTCTGAAAAAAAATTTAATGTCGCCGTCGCAGGGGCAACCGGCGCTGTAGGGAATCAGATGATATCGTGTCTTGAGGAGAGAAAATTCCCGATTAACTCTATTAAACTATTAGCATCAAGCCGTTCCGTGGGGCGCAAGATGGATTATATGGGGGATTCCATTCCTGTTGAGGAGTTGAAAGAAAGTTCTTTCAAAGGCATGGATATCGCCCTTTTTTCAGCGGGTGGCGGAACCAGCGAAAGATTTGCGCCTTTTGCCGCAAAAGACGGATGTGTGGTGATAGATAATTCAAGTGCATGGCGGATGGACCCGGATGTTCCGCTGGTGGTTCCGGAAGTAAATCCTCATGCAGTCGCACAATATACAAACAAGGGAATCATCGCAAACCCCAACTGCTCAACCATTCAGATGGTTGTGGCGATATATCCGCTGCATAAGAAATATGGTATAAAACGGATTGTGGTTTCCACATACCAGGCGGTGTCCGGAACCGGAAAGAAAGCCATTGAAGAACTTGATTCCCAGACCCGGGCCATTCTTAATTTCAAGAATTATGAGAAGACCGTTTATCCTCATCCCATTGCGTTTAACTGTCTGCCTCATATCGATGTGTTTCTGGACAACGGGTATACCAGGGAAGAAACAAAGATGGTATACGAGACCCGAAAAATTCTTGAGAATGACAGCATCGGCGTAACAGCGACAACCGTTCGTGTACCGGTATTCTACGGGCATTCGGAATCGATCAATCTTGAGACCAAAAAAAATATTTCCGCTCAAGAGGTAAAATCTATCCTTAAAGATGCCCCGGGGGTTAAAGTGGTTGACGATCCGAAAAACAATATTTATCCGCTTGCCATCGATGCCGCCGGGCAGGACTTGACCCTGGTGGGTCGTATTCGTGATGATGACTCCATTACAAACGGTATCAATATGTGGGTTGTGGCGGACAACATCAGAAAGGGTGCTGCAACCAATGCGGTTCAAATAGCTGAAATTCTGGCAAAAGAATATTTATGAGGAAAAGAAAGTTGGAGCAGGTACCAATTACAAAAGAGGGGTATGAGGCTCTTAAAAAAGAGCTGGAACATCTAAAGAAAGTCGAACGTCCTAAAAATATCAAGGCAATTGAGGAGGCTCGCGGTCATGGAGATTTAACGGAAAATGCCGAGTTTGACGCAGCCAAAGACCGAAAGGCCTTTATTGACGGCAGGTTAGGTGAGTTAGAATATAAACTGTCCCGTGCGGATATAATTGATTCCCGGAAACTTCCAAATGATCGTGCGGTATTTGCCAGTCACGTGGTACTTGAAAATATAGATACCGGGGAGGGTGTTACCTATCAACTTGTGGGGCCGGATGAAGCCAATATCGAAAAAGGACGAATTTCCGTACATTCACCCCTTGGTAAAGCGATCATCGGGAAAAAACCCGGAGACGAAATAATTCTTCAAGCTCCGGGCGGGAAAAGATATTATGAGCTCGTAGAAATCTTGTAGTGTGAAACGATCAGTGCAATTTAGTTCGCTTTACTCACAATTGGAATGATGGAATAATGGAGTGATGGAATGATGGGTTTTAAGGAGTTTTTTTCCAATTAAAATGGTTCATTTCCGCTTTTACTCCCAATATTCCAGTATTCCATCATTCCATGTAAGTTGCATAGACCGGGAACTATTAAAAGATATTTAATTTTAAACAATTGTAGAATTTTTGACATGTTTAACGGAGGATTTAGTGGCACGTATTACAATAGAGGATTGCTTGAAACGGGTGAAAAACCGTTTTTTACTTGTCAACATGGTAGCCAAGCGTGTAAGGCAGATCCGAGAGGGATCGGAATACCTTGTGAGTTCACCAAAAAATGAAGATATCGTTGTTTCAATGCGTGAGATCGCTGCCGGAAAAATTTCCCTCAAAGAGGAAGAAGAAGAGTCGGAGGAAGAGGAAAGACAGTAGGGGAACTGTACATACTTTTTGGAAAAAATCAGCAATACATACAAGGTGATCAATCGGAATGTGGGCAAAGCTCTGCACCGGTATGATATGATATCCGACGGGGATAAAATTTTAGTGGCGCTTTCAGGCGGTAAGGACAGCTTGACGTTGATGTGGATATTAAGTGACCGTCTATCGCGTATTCCCATAAATTATAAGCTGTTCGCCGTGTATATTGATCCCGGATTTGAGAATGGATATCGAAAATCTTTTTCAGAATATTGTAGAAAAATCGGTTTTGACCTAAGGGTTGAACATACGGATTATGGAATCCTGGCACACAGCTCCCGGAATCGGGAGAATCCATGCTTTTTATGTTCCCGTTTGCGAAGAAAACGACTTTTTGAAATTGCGGATGAGCTTGAATGCAACAAACTGGCTTTCGGTCATAACAAGGATGATATTATTGAAACTCTGTTCTTGAATATATGCTATGCCGGAGAGATAAGCACTATGGTTCCCTGCCAGTCTTTTTTCAAGGAAAGGTTCACCATAATACGTCCGCTGGCATTCGTTGATGAGGACGTTATCAGACGTTTTGCCCGAGAAAAAGCTTACCCGACTTTCGTGAATTCGTGCCCGACCTCAAAAGTTTCGAAACGGCAGGAGATTAAAACGTTTTTGAAACAGCTTTACAGAAGCAACAGGAACGTAAAGGGGAATATTTTCAAAGCAATGAGTCATGTAAAAAAAGAATACTTGCTCATATGAAAGATATTCAGAATCAGCACGACACTCGCAACATATCTATCGACAAGGTCGGCATAAAGGATCTTAAATATCCCATAACCGTACTGGACAGGAAAAACAGAGTTCAGCACACGGTAGCTTCCATATGCATGTATGTTGATTTGCCCCATGAATACAAAGGGACTCACATGAGCCGGTTTGTGGAAATACTCCACATGTTCCACCCGGAAATCGAACTGAAAAAAATTTCCGGAATCCTTGACGAGATGAAAAAATATTTAAATGCCGCATCGGCAAATATTGAGATAACATTTCCCTATTTTATTAAAAAAGAATCCCCTGTTACCAGAACTGTCGGCTTGATGGACTATTCATGCAGTATCTTAGGGTCCAGCAATTCGGAAGGCAAAACCGATATTGAACTCGTGGTTGTTGTTCCCATCTCTTCCGTTTGTCCCTGTTCAAAGGAAATCAGCAATGCAGGGGCTCATAATCAGCGCGGAAATGTCCGTCTGAGCACCCGATTTAAAAAATTTATCTGGATCGAAGATATGATCGAACTGGTGGAAAAATCCGCTTCATGCGAAGTATATTCCATCCTGAAACGGGCTGACGAAAAGTATGTGACGGAAAAAGGGTATACGAACCCTAAATTTGTGGAGGATATTGTACGGGATATCGCTGAAAAATTGAAAAGGGACAGCAATATCACCTGGTTTTCCGTGAGTGCTGAAAATTTCGAGTCCATTCACAACCACAGTGCGTATGCATCTATCACAAACGGACAGCGTCCGCGCTTTTAATTCAGGTTTTGCAAAAGTATCTCGATGATCGGTTTGGTCGACTTTCCCGGAGTATTCAGCAACACCACAAAACAATACAACTCTCCTTTGGTATTTTCAATATAGCCGGCCATGGTATTGATACCGTTAAGGGTTCCGGTTTTGTAAAACAATGTGTTCCGCCGGCGCATAAGAGAATGGTACGGTTCGAATACCTTAAGAATCTTGTAAAGACTTTTTGCCGAAATCCGATTGCTTCGGGAAATTCCGGACCCCTCTACAATGGTGAGATTATGGATCTTGAGATTGTTCTTTGCATAAGTTGATGCTGCACGGATGCCTTTTTCCAAGGTTCCGGGAGGACCGTAACTCCTGGCTCCGGCGGCAATCAGCAACTGGTTGGCTATAAAGTTGTTGGAATGTTCAAGAAGCCTTGATACAATCTGTATCAGTGAAAACCTGGAACGGTATCTAAAAATGAGGGTGTCGCGGTTTTTAACCCGTCCCGTTCGGATGCTTCCGTTCGGTTTCATTCCTTGTTTTTTCAGGAAATATAAAAAAAGATGACCGGCGTAGAGTGCAGTTTCATTTTTTTGGCGGGAAAGTATAATTCTCCCCCGGTCCATGCCAGATGCGGTTATTCTTGACAATACAAACGGTAAAAGAGGGGTTTGGGGTTCTCCGCTGACATAGGTTCCATTTTTGTTTCGTCTGAAGTTAACCGTGTTAAAATTGACGCACAGAGCTCCGTTAGGGGCATCGTAGGGTTCGTAAGAAGATGCAACCCCGGGGATTAAGACCGGGGACTTGAAATACGAATCATCCAACACCAGATCGTTAATACCTGTTGGGTTGGTTTCAAGCTTTAGGATGAGGCCGGTAACAATTTCCATGAGTATTTCCGAAATGAGAAGAGGATCGCCATATCCTTTTATTTTGAGATTAGAATCTTGATCCCGGTAAAACTCTGTGGAAAATCTGTACTCCGGCCCGAGATAATGCACGGCGACAAGAGCAGTAAAAATTTTCAGGATAGAGGCCGGAACAAGTTGATGATCGGCGTTTTTTGAAAAAACAATTCTGCCTTGCGGATTTGCAACCAGAATTGCATCATGATTTCCGATAAAATTATTTAACCCATTTAGGGGGATGGCATAAAGATTTCTCGTCCATACGGATTGAAAAAAAAAGAAAAGAATCAGAAATAAAAACATGGAAGCAGTGAAAGGACTACGGGTATTTGATGTGAAATGCATGGGAGGTTAGTTTTTTTTAATATTCCGTATTTATCATAAATTTAGATGGATAGCGCATAACAAATAAAGTATATTATTAGGAAATTGTCTGGTTGCTTTCTACAATGAGGGTTACCGGTCCGTCATTAATTAATGCGACCTCCATCGTGGCTCGGAAACGGCCGGTTTTTACGGAAACACCTTTTTCCCGAACCTGCTCGATAAATCGTTCGTACAGCGTGACCGCCTGATTCGGACCGGCGGCATTTACAAAGGACGGTCGCCGACCTTTATGACAATTTCCCAGTAAGGTAAATTGGGAAACAACCAGCATTTCACCGCCGGTTGAGAGTACCGAACGGTTCAGTTTACCGTTTTCGTCTTCAAAGATTCTCAAGTTTATAATTTTTTCCGCAAGATAATCGGCATCATCGGATGTGTCCGGTTTTGCAATACCTAACAATACCAGAAGCCCCACACCAATTCCGGCAACAGCCCTGCCGTCTACGGTTACAGAACTTGACTTTACTCTTTGTACTACTGCACGCATATATCGAATAATATAAAAGCAAACCGCAAATGTCCAACCCTTGTTTTAATTACAGGAAAAAAGATGCTCAAGTATCCGGGGGATCTTCAACCTGCAAGAAATTACAATTCCGCTGCCCGTCAAGAGCCGCGTCTTCAAAGCGCTGAGGTGGGAGATGCTTAACATCCTATTGAAATATATACGATAAAAACAGCTTGAATGTCTTGAATTAATAGTGCATACTATTAAGGAGACCTGTGACAGGCTCAAAGAAATAAATCCTGACATTAAGGTGCTTCTTTCCAGCTGATACAAACGTATTTTAAATATACGACAGAAAAAATCCCATGGAGCAAAATATGGAGAATCGTTCCTCGGTTTCTTTTAAAGGACAGTTTTTAATGGCCATGCCGTTATTGCTCGATCAAAATTTTTATCAAACCGTTACCTGTATTTGCGAATATACTCCGGCAGGGGCTGTGGGACTCGTTATAAACAGGGTTCATCCTTCATTGTCCGGCAAGGATGTTTTTAATGAACTCAAAATAGAATCTAATTTTAGTGCGGAATCCATTCCAATCCATATCGGCGGACCGGTTCATATGGGCGAAATATTTGTCCTCCACAGCCCTCCATTTGAGTGGGAGGGGTGTTTTATGATTACTCCCACCCTGGCAATGAGCAACACCAGAGATATCTTAGAAGCCATTGCAATAGGTAAGGGGCCGAAATCTTTTATTATCGCATTAGGATGTGCAGGCTGGGCCCCGGGACAGCTGGAATCGGAAATCAAGGAAAATGCCTGGATGACATCTCCTGTTTTTGAAGAGATTATATTTGATCTGCCGATTGAAACAAGATGGGAGGAGGCGATGAGAAAGGTGGGGGTAGATCCGGCCATGCTTTTGGCGACATCAGGTCATGCATAGCCAGTGCCTGAACGAAAACTGTCTTTTCCGCCGATATCTGCGATTGCCCCGTGAAATGCGGAGCCTATTTCTCTGGGGTTAGGCTCAAATTTTAACCCGCCACCGAACTTTGGCGGGTTAATTCTATAAATACGTGCAGTATTCCTGCAGTTATCATCTTCCTTTAAACCCTCAAAATTTTATTTTGCTTTGTTTTCCGACAAGGTTAAAAATAAATCGCTTTGACAATTAAATTAATACATTGTAATAAACAGCGCCAACGTTAAAGTCGTTTTTGTTATTCACCGTCGCAACTCTTTTATCAAAATATAAAGCTAAACTTAAAATGGATACATTTAACTCTCTAAAAAAACAGCTTTTACAGATAAATCAGGATATCTTGGCCCTTTTTTCTGATGCCGGATCCATAACCGGGACAGCTGATGATTCCTTTGCAGATTGGCAAAAGACATGCAGCAGTATTTATAAACAGATGTCGGAACAAATTATTCGCATTGCGGTCGTGGGTACTATTAAATCCGGTAAAAGCACAGTTATAAATTCACTTTTCAAGGGCGATTATTTAAAACGGGGAGCAGGAGTTGTTACATCGATTATTACACGAGTGCGCAGCGGAAAGCAGCTTAAGGCAAAACTATTGTTTAAATCCTGGGACGAGGTTAATTCCGAGATAGATCAAGCGCTGGTTCTGTTTCCATCCGCGGATTGGCGTACGGAAAAGCACAGATTCGACATCAGGCGAAACGGCGAGCGAGCTGATCTTCAGAAGGCATTATCCTCTCTGGGCACGGAACACTTATTTGCCAATTATACCCGGGATCTTAACAGTGTTCTTCTGAGCTCGTACATTAAAGGATACGAAAAGATAAAAGACATGATTTCCACAGGGAGGACGACAAGTGAATATGAGGACAACAGGTTTACAGAACACTGGGATTTTGTGGGTGAAGGATCTATGGCAGTGTATCTCAGGGATATTCAACTGGAAATCGATTCGGGAAACATTGACTCCAATATAGAAATTGCCGACTGCCAGGGTAGCGACTCCCCCAATCCCCTGCATCTTGCCATGATCCAGGATTATTTGCTCTTGACGCATCTTATTATATATGTAGTGAGCAGCAGAACCGGACTTCGGGAGGCCGACCTTAAATTTTTGTCCATAATAAAAAAAATGGGGATTATGGATAACATCTTGTTTGTTGTAAACTGTGATTTCAGCGAACATGAATCCATCAACGACCTTTATGATTTGATTAAAAAAGTAAAAGAAGAGCTTTCATTAATAAAACCGGATCCCGAGATTTATTCCATATCAGCGCTGTTTAACCTTTTTAAAGCGCAAAATGGAAACCTGTCACAAAAAGACAGGCTAAGACTGGCGCAATGGGAAAAAGAAGAGGAAATTGCCGCTTTCTCAGACCGGGAAACCAATCGTTTTGAATCAATGTTTTATAATAAACTGACCCGGAACAGCTGTTCTCTGCTTTTGAAAAATCATCTCGAACGTCTGAGTGTGATTTTATCGGGGATATCTCATTGGATTTCAGTGAATCAGAACATTCTTGCCAGAGATGCCGACAGTGCAAATGAAATCATTGAAAAAATAAAACACAACCAGATAAGAATAAACAAGATAAGGTCGGTGATAAAAAATACGCTTGACGGCTCCATTCAAAAAATAAAGAGCGAACTAAAATCGGATATTGATCGTTATTTTGACGTCCGATCCGGAGAACTGCTTACAGATATTATTGAATTTGTCAGAAGTTATGCCGTGCCCTATCAAAAATATGAAGAAAATCTTAAAGCAGCCGGTTTTTCAAACACCTTGTATCTGATTTTTCAGGAGTTCAAGCAGGCGCTTGACACGTATATGTCCGAAACAATAAATCCCGAAGTTGTCCGTTTTGTTAGAGAAAAGGAGATTCGCATCAATGAATATCTGGATTCCATCAGCACATCTTTCGATGTCATGGAACAGGATGCGATTATTGAATATAATAAAATAATGGGTAAATTCGGGATTAACGGTTCTCGAAAAAATTTGGAAAAAATCGGATTGCCTGACATGGATTCAATAAGAAGTATCACCGGATTGGCACTTCCTCCGGCGGTTACGTCCATGAATTATACGGCGAAGATAAAAACCGAAGCCGTCATACGTCTCGGATTTTATACTGCGTTTGGGTTTTTCAAAAAAATATTTAAAAAGCCGCTTCAAACTCAAAACCAACAGAAAGTGATGGCGTTGAAGGACGGCGTATTGCGGATGAAGCGTGAAACCGAAAAATCGGTGATTTTTCATTTCAAGGACTACCAGGAGAACATTAAATTTCAATATATATACAAACTTATTGAAGCAGCATCAGACAGCCTTTACGAAACATTAATCGATCGCTTTCAAGTATATGGTACGGATCTTTCAGGTATGGTCGAACGGATAAACAACAAACTGATTAACAGACAACAGGCATCTGAAATTCTGAAAGACATGGAACAAACATCAATGAAAATCACCGGCAGGATAAATATAATAAGAGAAAAGATAGCGTCAAACGGAACGTTACCAATTAATCAATAATAAATGAGCAATTTTAAATGACCGAATCACTCGCAGGGGAGGTGTTAATTATGGATGATAAGAAGACCAGAATCATCGCCGTTGCAAATGAAAAGGGCGGCGTTGGAAAAACCGTTACGGTGCTGAATCTTGGAGCGGCTTTTTGCAGGGAGGGGAAAACCGTTCTTGTAGTGGACATGGATCCGCAGTTTAATGCGACCCGGGGGCTGGGGGTTGACGTCGAAGCCGATATGCCCACGGTATACGACCTCATAAAAGAAAATGAATCCATTACGGCAGCCGATGTGATTGTTCCGACAAAATGGAAAGGCCTTGATCTTGTGCCGTCTCATGTGGA
The DNA here is from genome assembly GCA_964539365.1 of uncultured Desulfobacteraceae bacterium. Classification (GTDB taxonomy): domain Bacteria; phylum Desulfobacterota; class Desulfobacteria; order Desulfobacterales; family UBA11574; genus S5133MH16. The sequence continues at coordinate 19,188 of CAZIIV010000039.1, forward strand.
CCTTGCCGGGGCGGAGGTAGAACTGATTGACGTGGCCGGAAGGGAAAACCGGTTGAAAGAAGGCCTTGAAAATATTTCCGGAGAATATGACTTCATACTCTTGGATACGCCACCCAGCCTTTCCCTGTTGACCGTGAACGTATTGGCCTGTGCACAAGAAGTTCTTATACCGTGTCAGACCCACCCTTACGCGTATGCCGCACTGGAAGCACTCTTCGATACTATTTTTGCCATCAAGGAGAATATCAACCCGGATCTAAGTATAACCGGTATTGTGGCGACATTGTTTGACTCCCGAACACGGGTAAGCCATACTATTCTGGAGAAGCTGAAACATGATGAAAGGTATGGGCATTTGCTTTTGGATACGGTAATACGGGTGAATACAACCATTGCGGAAAGTGCCGATGTTAGCAAGCCCGTAATTTTCTATAGAAAGAGCAGTTACGGTTCAACGGATTATACGAGCCTTGCCAATGAATTGTTGACACCCCGCAATAAAATCAAGTTAGGGGCTTCGCCCTAATTGGAATGGTGGAATGATGGAATAATGGAATGATGGACAAACTCTCATCTCAACCGTTTTTTAAACATCCCGATCTGGTTGTAGCACCCTGTAAATATGGCAACGGCGTTTTCGCAACCCAATATATTCCGGCTGACACAACACTGGAAGAATGCCATCACCTGCGTATCAGAGCACAAGATTGCTCGGGTATTTTAGATGACTACGTTTATGCTCTTGAGCCGGAGCATAACGCTTCGGGAGACGATTCCGAACACTACTCGCTCCCTCTGGGATATGGAAGTATTTTTAATCACGCGGATGAGCACAATACCGAATATTGCCACGATACGGAGCGGGACCTGATCGTTTTTCATACCATAAAAGATGTCTATCCGGGAGAACAGCTTTTTATCAATTACGGTAAAGCGTGGTGGGAAACGCGTGAGCTCATGCCTGAAAACAACACATGAGGCCGTCTGAACAACAGTGGGTGTAAATCAAGACTGTTGTTTGATAGGATTGCCATGGCTATTTGGTTTCAGGTGTCAGGTGTCAGGTGTCAGCAAGCATAGGCCATACACTGTTG
>CAZIIV010000040.1:0-13553 GCA_964539365.1 uncultured Desulfobacteraceae bacterium
TTCTATGTGATACCGTTTATCAATAAGGGCAAATCCATTTTCGGGGGTTTGCCTTTATTGCATTTTGATGATATCTGTATAAAAGTTACAGTTGATTCAGGTTGTGCCTTTGGCAAGATATATTGAATAATTTAACAATATATTGGTTAACATAAGACTGCACCGTTCAATCTAATTATTACTGTTGGAAACAACAAAGGGTATTCCGTTTTGAGAATAAAAACAGATCGTTTCTTTACATCAGAACTATTCATATCTTTCCTTTATCGATTTTGTCGAGCTTATTCATGGACATTTCGTCTAAAGGTTGAAAATGAGAAAGAATGGATAGATTATCTCGAAAATGGTGGGTCTGTATTGCTTTGCACATGGCATCAACAATTTTTTTCTGCTATTCGTCATTTTCAAAATTATAAAGTCTTCAACCCTAGTATTATGATCAGCCAAAGTAGCGATGGAGAAATTGTAGCCGGTGTGGCTGAGCGTACCGGCTGGAATACAGTTCGTGGTTCTTCTTCAAAAGGCGGGAGGGAGGCTTTAAAGAAAATGATTACTAATTTAAAGGAGTCAAAACTTGCAGTCCATATTGTAGATGGGCCTAAAGGGCCTTCAGGTATTGTTAAGCCTGGTGCAATCCGTTTAGCACATGCTGCCAATGCCGTGATTGTTCCTATTTCTGTTTCGGGAGAAAAAGCATGGTATTTCAATAGCTGGGATAAATTTCTTCTTCCAAAACCCTTTAGTAACGTGTTTCTTCGTTTTGGGAAAATGATCAAATTTGACAGAGTGAAAGACAGAGAGATCTTTGAAGATCAAAGAAAGCAACTTGAAGAAATCATGCTTCCCGCATTAAAATTTTAAGGGTCACAAAAAGCTGATGTATTGATTACTGCGGCGGTTTCATAAATATCAAAGCCGTGTAATATTGTGATATATGCAATCCGTTTAAATTGATCTCGGGTTTTTGTATTATCAAGATATCCTTTGGTGCATTTAGATTAGAAATCTTAATTTTAAGGAGTCTTGAGTTGTCAAAAAGCCTCCGACTGTTTATGCCGCCACTGACTGGTCCAGAGGTCAAGTACATAGTGAAGATAAATATTATCCAACAACAACCTGACACTTCCGCTTTGGGTGGTTCCTTCTTCTGTGGAAAGATGCTTTCCAGCTTCCAGCACACCGTCTTTATGCCACTTGCGAATATGGTATTGGCCGCGCCGATTAGCTTGATGCTTTTCTCTTATTCTGATTTTTATATTTAGATTCATGCGTTATGCTTATAAACGTGCTGAATATAGGTTGTCATTTCGATTGGGAAGATGAAAGCGGAGAGGTGGTTGGAGATTATGATGAAAACATTGGTGAATCAATCAAATAATGAACTTACGTCTTTTGAAAAGATACTTTTAGTTTCAGCAACTGATGCGGCATGCTTTTTTGCTATTCTTCTTTTGGTAAGCACTTTCTTGTTTGTTTTAAAAATCCCGATTAATAGTTATAACTTACCTATCGCCTTTGTCCTATCAACAATATTTATTGTTTGGTTTTCAAAAAAAATAAAAGCTGATTTTATTATCCAATCAATAGCAAAATCTATTATGCTAATTTTCTTTCTGGTTTCTGTATTTGTTTCCAGTTCAGTTTATGATCTGTCTTATGATGGACAGGCTTACCATCAGGAAGCTGTCGTACTCCTTAACCAAGGTTGGAACCCTTTTTATATGACATTGGTAGATGAAGCAACCGCAAATCTTGAGCGTTGGTTGAATCACTACCCAAAAGGAAACTGGGTCATAGCTGCAACTATTTATAAACTTACTAATAATATTGAATCCGGGAAAGTATTATCAATTTTTTCGGGTTTTATTGCTTTTGCATTTGTTCTGCTTGGATCTTATAAGTTGAAAATTAATTTTTATTTAAAATTATTAATAAGCGCACTTTTTGCATTAAATCCCGTTTTTTTATATCAGTCATTAAGCTACTATATTGATGGTGTTCTTGTATCGCTTTTAGTCTCATTAGCTTTTATAAGTTTTAGAATTGTAAAACAAAGAGAAGAATTTTTGTTTTGGCCGTTTTTATTTGTTTCTATAATTTTGGTTAATATTAAACTTTCAGCCGTTGTTTTTTGGGGTGTGTTGGCTTTTGCCTTTTTTCTATATCTTTGGATTAACGATCAATTAAAACTTTCTTTTTGGTTCGCTAAATTAACAACACTTTCTATGTTGATCGGAATACTGTTTGTGGGTTTTAATCCTTATATAACTAATTTCTCGGCAAAAGGTCACCCTTTATATCCTGCAATGGGAGAAGATTCATATAACTATGTTGAAACAAACATCCCGGAAAATTACCGGCCTTTAAAACCTCCAATCAGGCTTTTGGCGTCCATTTTTTCGGAATCTTCTTTAGCCAGAGGGAAAGGGAAGTTTGGAGAGCTGAAATTGCCCATTACAATTTCTCGGAGCGAGTTAGAGAGTTTTCGTGAAACAAACACTAAAACAGGTGGGTTTGGCGCACTTTTCGGTTTGGCTTTTTTGCTTTCAGTTTTTGGTTTTATTTATTATCAATTCAATGGGGTGTACGTCCAAGAAAAATTGGTTTTTTTATCTGTAATAACAGTAATTTTTGCGTTTGCTGCAATAATACCTACTTCATCTGTCGCCAGATATGTGCCTTTTGTGTGGTGGATACCATGCGTAATTGTCTTATCACTGTTTACCAAAAAGAACATTATCATGAATACTATCGGCAGCCTAATTCTTATAACTCTTATAATAAACAATCTGCTTGTGGGAGCTTATCATTATCCATATAATTTGAAACAAAGCGTGCAATTGGATAAACAATTAAATGAGTTATCCCATACAATTATTTCTCCTTTACATGTGAATTTTGGCCAGTTCGGATCAACAAAAATAAAACTTAACAAATACAACATTCCCTATAATGAAGTTTTCACAGATGATGAATGCAACGATGGTAAAATATTTCTTGATAGCAATATCTCCAGGATCTGTGAACCCATTGTAAAGTCTCCTTAAAAGCGGGGAGATCATGAATACGCTCATCAATACGGATAATCGCCGCGCGGTACAATTTATAGCATCATCACCGGTTCTAAATTTTCAGCGGCGATATAGTTTCTTTCAACCGGGGCAAATCTATTTTCGGTGTTTCGATCTTTCCATTTTGATGATATATGTAGGCTTTAAGAATTGGCTTCAGGTTGCGCCTTTGGCAACTTATCACGATAGCGGCAATAGGCCATTTAATGGCCAGAAAGCACACACTTTTCAATGATCCATTTTCGTTCTATAATTTTAAATCTACAAATTTGCATAATTTTCAGGGCATCTTTTACAGGCTTTTGTGCAAAGGCTTGATCCTAAGTGCTGCAGAAGAAGCACAATAAACGAGAAATAATTCCGAATTATTCAATAAACGGGAAATAATTCTCGCTACTCACTAGTTTTATGTCTCATAAGTATTGTCGCCATTTTTGGCAATTTATAATTTATCAACAAAGTCTGGCAGCTATGCTGCCATAGGCAATGGGAGATCTCGGTTGATAACAGTTTCAGCGAAGCGAATGTATGCCTTACGTGCCATCTTTTTACGCCGAGGCCCGTTGTCGTTTTCAATGATGTTGTTGATATAATTCTCCTTTTCTACAGATAGATTGAGGAGCTGCATCCAATCGGCTGTAGGAATAAGGTTAATGTAATGTTCAGCGATGTTGCTCATCAACAACAACTGGCTTTTAAGGAATTTGCAGTCCATTTGCTCAGTCTCAATGGCGAGTAGACGGTTGAAACGGCGGACGGCTTTTGCGTGTAGGCCGTCGCCAGTATAAGACCATGAAAAGGGATGAGCGAAGCATTCGTTCCATGTTTCAATGAAGACGATGATGTCTTGACAAAGCTGCTCAGAAGAGAAGAAGTGGCCGTACTTGAGGCATTTGCTTTTGAGGATTCCAAACCATATCTCAACCATGTTCAGCCAAGAAGCATGAAAGGGAACAAAATGAATCACAATGCGCTTGTCCTCGGAAGCCAGCCATTGACGCCGCTCATCGCCGGTTTTTAGGGTTTTGTATCGTACGCCGCTGAGCTCGGCTACTGTTTGGCAGAAATCCTCATGATAGTGTGTTGTCAGGTTATCGGTGATGTAGTGGATTACAGCATCAGAAGGCAGCGTGTGGACATGATCGGCGAAAACACGGCAGAGTGTATGCCGGTTATGATTTGGAACACACTGGCCATAGACTGTACCGGTGGTAGGATTCAGAAAGGCAATCAGGTCGGTGGTGCCGTTTCGTTTGTAGTCGAAGTCTTCAAAGGACAGGTTGACCTGCTGTTGCCGGCAAATTCGGTGTCAGGCGATTGAGTGCCTGAATGCATGTACACTCATCGAAACAGAACAGATATTCAGGTCGATGCAAATACAGGGAAATAATAAGTTCCATTTTAGCGAAAAAATCCGGATCAGTTATCTGCAGATAATACTTTCTCCGGTGAGGTTGTAAGGCGTGTTCGCAAAGGATTCTCTGAATGGTTGACCGGCTGATCGGTTCACCGACGATCTCTGTATGCTCTTTCAAATAGCGCTCCGCATCCCGCAATGACCACATGTGAACCCCGGGAAGAGGTGGCGCGTGCTGACAATAAACACCAATGGTCGTCAACCTTTCGGCTTCAAGGAACTTGCGGGGGCGGCCGGATCGGGGAAGGTCGGCTAACAGGCCGCCTTCTTCGATGCGACACACCCATCGATGAACAGTCCGTTGATGGGTTTGAGCAAAAAGTGCAATCGTTCGTTGGTCGATGCCTTTCATGCTCAAAGTCACTATGGATGCCCGATGCTTCACTTTTTTTTGAATCAAGGGACGTCCTTGGCAGACAATGAGAGACTCAGCAAGCATCGGCAGTGAGTATTTTACGCCCATTAGGATTGATTTGAGCTTTTTTTTATTGCAGCAACCAGTTGAGGCAATGAGTTCTTGATTTTTGGCAATCCCATTCGGCCAAGATGATAACGCACGGTGCGGGCCGGAATGGTCATTCGACAACGTTTCTGAAGCTCTCGGGAAATTGCCTGCCCGGATGTTTTTCCACGGGTGATGATATCGAGAGCAAATTGTTGAACAAGTTCCGCCTTTACTTCCGGTGTGATGCGGTAGTCGGATTTTTGTCCTTGGCGTTTGTCCATCAACGCACTGACTCCCTCTTTGTTGAGCCGACGGGCAAGAGTTGTTGTGTAAGCGGGTGTCAGGCCAATCACGTCGGCAACTTGGCGCTGATTTATCAGACCGCTGTTGAGCATGGAAAAAAGTATCGTTTTGACTTGTAGACTGTTTTGGAGAGGAATTTTCAACCGACGGTCCTCCATGCCAAATTCCACAATGACAAGCTCCTGGCTTGTATGAACGGAAATTGCCTCGACATGCGGAATTGGTGAAGGCGGCTGGAAGGCAGAGCCTCGGCAACGTCGATCTTCCAATGCTGGTAAGCCGTTTTTGTTCACGGCCTTGATAATCGATTTGGCCGTCTCTGCGGGGATTCCGAGCACTTCCCCGATAGCACGACGGTTTATGCCCAAGAGGTACAAAGCAAAGCACAAAAGACGCTGAACAACGTTTTTGCCCAAGCTTTGTTGTGCGCGCTTCATACGGTCTTGAGCTAACGAAGGAGAAAAGGTAAGATTCAGGCAATCTATGATTCGAAGATTTTGATTCATACTTAACCCACCCAGTTGATGTATTGTTAGTATTAAAGCTGTATTTGCGTTGTACTTTCATAACATCATACCATATAATGGGTTAAATGCAAGCCTAAATATGAGAAAATCATATTGCCTAAATTAGGGACAACATTTAAGAGACGCTGCACTAGTTCGTCCACATAATAAGGAGAGACGACTACTCACATGAGACTGTCATTGAAATCTCTGCGCTGGATATCAATGCTTGTATTGCCATTGATATTGGCCACCTCGAGTTTTGCCGCTGGCTCAGAAAATCCAGGCAAATCAATTCTTAAAGATATGAATGCTGATACCGTGCTGTTAATTACCTACGTGGTGATGGCATTAGGCTTTTCGTTCCTCTGTTCAGTAGCGGAGGCGGTGCTGTTGAGCATTACGCCTTCATATATCGAGGAACAGAAAGAAAAACGACCAAAGCGTGCGGCGCTTTTGAAACGACTGAAGCAGGATAACGTGGATCGATCACTTGCGGCCATTTTAACTCTGAACACTATCGCGCATACGGTCGGGGCGATCGGGGCCGGGTCCAAAGCTACAGCCATCTTTGGAAGCGCTTGGTTTGGCCTATTCTCGGCGGTCATGACATTGATGATCCTTTTTCTTTCTGAAATCATTCCTAAAACCATAGGCGCTGTCTACTGGTCGAAGCTCGTAGGACCAACCGCGCTTTTTGTGCGCAGCCTGATCGTGACGCTTTATCCAATCGTGTGGATCTCAGAGAGTGTAACAAGATTCATTTCGCGTGGAAAGATCATTCGCGTTTTCAGCCGAGATGAATTCATCGCTATGGCACGGGTTGGCGAGCAGATCGGGCAGATCCACGATAACGAGGCACGAATTATCCGGAATCTGTTTCGGTTCGGATCGCTCAAAGTAACTGATATCATGACACCACGCACCGTAATTTCAGCACTTCCAGAGGACCTAACGGTACTGGGTGCATGGGAATACATAGTAAACACACCCTTTTCGCGCCACCCAATCTACAAAAAGGGTATTGACGATATAACCGGCGTTGTTTTCAGGGATGACATTTTGTTAAACAAGGCGCAGGGACAGGGCGATGAAACGCTCAACTCCATAAAGCGCGACATCCTTATTGTTCCAGAGTCGGTATCGCTTACAGTGTTGCTGGAAAGTTTTCTTAGAAACCGCCAGCATATTGCCATCATCGTCAACGAATATGGAGGAACAAGCGGTCTGGTTACCCTCGAAGATCTGATTGAAACATTGATGGGTATGGAAATCATGGATGAAATGGACTCGGTTGTAGACATGCGAGCCCTGGCCAGAAAGAAATGGAAAGACCGTGCAAAGGTGCTTGGTATCGAGGGTAAAATTGCAGAACAAGGTAAAACCGAATCGGACAGGTGAATGTAGATTTTGATCAAAACCGTTACTTTTTGTCCCAATCCTGATCGCAGGTCTTATAGATTTCGATTATCCAAATAACATCCATACATATCATTTGATTTGGAAAATACTTTGTATGTCGGTATCATTTTTTGGTTTCCTTGTTCGATGTTATACCATTGCTCATGTGCCAAGAAGAACTTCCGGAAGAAATACAAAAAATTAAAAAGCCGGTTTACTTAATATTACCGGCATGTATTCTTTGATGCGCAATCCTTTGGAAAATTTTTCATGTTTTTAAGGGTTACTCTGTTTGTACGCTCGTGGTGGGTCAGTGTAATTTACGGGCTTGTTTTCTGGCAGCAACCACGTAAATTTGTTAGATATCGAACCAGTATCGCAGCAATCATTTTATCTGTTACACCAAACGGATAATCGCCGCTCGGTACAATATACAGCATCATCACCGATCCTAAATTTTCAGCGGCGATATCGGCTTTTCAATAAGGGCAAATTCATTTTTCGGTGTTTCGTTCTTTTCATTTTGATGATATGAAAAAAATGTTTGTTGATTCAAGTTGTTAGATTGGCAAGCTATGTCGTTAGTTTAATTATGTTGTAAGAATTTAATTCCCCATAATTTCATTCCCATGTGATTCCTTGCTTAAATATTTAAAGATCCATATAATTCTTTTAATTTCGTTCAAATTTATCTCCTTTTCTGATATTCTATTTACGATCCACAATGAAAGGTGGAATAATATGCCAGTTAGAAAATATGTTATATTTATATTTTTGTTCTTGATACTTATTTATTGTCTCCCTGCTCGATCAGAGGAAAACAAATCTGTTGTCGAACCCAAGCAGATAAAAAAGATCACTAACAGTCTCGGCATGGAGTTCGTTTACATGATACCGGGTACGTTCATGATGGGAAGCCCGTTTAATGAGACTGGCCGGGATGATGATGAAAATCAGCATCAGGTGACATTTACCAAAGGGTTTTACATGCAGACCACGGAGGTAACCCAGGGGCAGTGGAAGTCGGTGATGGGGGATAACCCATCCTATTTCAAGAATTGCGGGGATGACTGCCCGGTAGAGCTGGTATCCTGGAACGATGTTGAGAAATTCATCCGCAAGTTGAACCAGCGTGAAGGCGGCAACAAGTATCGGCTGCCGACTGAAGCCGAGTGGGAGTATGCGGCCAGGGCGGGGAGTTCGGCTGCATTTGCAAACGGTGGTATTTCAGAGATTAGATGCGGTTTTGATACAAATTTGGATGCCATGGGGTGGTACTGCGGCAATTCTGCTGTAATTTACAGTGGTTGTTATGATACAAGTAATTGGGATGGACCAAAATGTATTGGAACCCATTCAGTTGCTCAAAAACAACCTAATGCCTGGGGTCTTTATGGCATGCACGGGAATGTTTGGGAATGGTGTAAGGACTGGTATGGAAGTTACCCATCAGGTACTGTTAGCGATCCCACTGGATCATCGGGCGGTTTGCTCCGGGTGAATCGGGGCGGCAGCTGGTTCGGCTACGCCAGGGACTGCCGGTCTGCGAATCGGCGCTACGACCTGCCCGGCCTCAGTTACACAAATCTGGGCTTCCGCCTTTTGAGGAATCCTTAGTTTTTACTTTCCTGATCGTGTTGGGATTGATTAACATCTGGAGTTAACTATGGCTTTTTGGAAGCGACTTCTCACAACAGTTTTAGTGATGTTAGCAACAATTTTTATAGTAAGCAACATTTGGAGGTCGACATTTGACATGAGAGAACTCATTTATGTAACTGGCGTCGTTGCCGGATTGGCAGCTTTGCCGGTTTGGGAATTTCTCAAAAGGATTAAGCCGAAGAAAGAAAAGGATTTGCATTCAACACATCGTTAACCTCCAAATCATAAAAACTTAAGTTGACATCAGAAAAACATATATCTGTAAATCAATTGTTGTTATGGATGCTTGGAGTACCGGCAAGATAACACAGAACGGTATTAATCCGAGCAAGAAAGGCGGTAAAAATATGGGGTTATTAAAATTATTTTCAGCAAGGATTTATTGGGTTATCTTTTTTATGTTTGTTTTTCTTTTTACTTTAAATGCTGTTGCGCAAAATAAAGTTGTTGTTGGTTCCGCTTTTGGTGATGAACAACAGACATTGAACACCCCGGTTCCCATAGAAAAGACCGGTCAGACAACATCTTATGCAACAGGAGACGACGGAGGCTTACAAAAGGGGGTGGCTTGGCCAAATCCGAGATTTACGGACAACAAAGATGGCACGGTGACGGACAATCTTACAGGGCTAATCTGGTTGAACGCTAATTGCTTTGGGCAAAGAACTTGGGCAGATGCTTTGACTGATTGCAACAATCTGGCCGATAAACAGTGTGGCCTCACCGATAGTTCTTCTCCTGGTGATTGGCGTCTACCGAACATCAAGGAACTGCAAAGCCTGATTCACTATGGCGTTTTTGACCCTGCATTATGCAATGCTGCCGGGACCGGTCAGTGGTCTGAGGGTGACCCTTTACCGATGTTCAGTCTTCCTATTACTGGTCATCTGCTACCCATGCCAGCAGTACCGACTACTCGTGGCTCGTGCAGTTAAACCTCGGTGAAGTGTACTACCTTTATAAGTCTTATAACTACTATGTCTGGTCGGTTCGCAGCGGAAAATAGATAATCCAGCGGATGTTGCGCACCGATGATTTATACTGTTAGGTCTGCAGGTAGATTGTTTAAGCCCGAGTATAAAGGTTAGGGTGGTTTTGAAACCTGGACCGCCTCAAGTTTCGTATATTTGTCTGCTATTTTAAGGCGTGTAATGAAATAGTTGTGGACAGAAACTCCGAAAGGTCGTAATTGAAAAATTATGTTGCGTGCTATCTCGAAATATCGTTTCTGGGTCGTACTGGCTTGTATGCTGTCAATTTGTCTTTCATCGGCGACTACTGAGTCACAACGGGCGGGTGGCTTGGACGACTCCAGATCTGGCTCAAAAAAGGTTCTTTTTACCTTTGTAACGACAAGCGCGCCTTCCGTCCTCCTCGTTACCGGAGAGCGAACCCGCTCGCATTGTTTCGATAACCTGTTGGCCATATTTCATGGACAGGCTCACATCGTTTTTAATAAAGAATCTTCTCCCTTTCATTCCGACGGCAGCCCCGAAGCCATCCACTTTACAGATCGTTCAGAAATTCCCATTCGGGCATCTCCTTTCCGCAAATCCTAAGCAGTCCGTAATGTTAAAATCTCATCTCAAATCTTATTGCAATGCATCTTTTCTGCAATAGGATGTGAATGGTTTTAAATTATTATAGCACGAATCTCGTGAGCTATAGCCACTGCCTTTCCACTGACTGGGTTGGCTGGTCTATGGGTTTCGTGCGATTGGAGATTTTATGGATAAAAAGAATTCCAGGTTGTCAGACCCTAAAAAAAAACAAGCCCCTTTCGGAACCGGAAATCGACTATTCCCCAAAACCCACTACCCGAGGTGAAAACTTCCTGCTTGGAGTGAAGATGTCTGCCGTTATTGCATTTATTGTAGGTCTGTTGTGGATAGTGGAAAAGTATATATTCTAATAGCCAAACGCAACCCAAGCCAACGCACAAAGGGTGGCACGGGATTTTTGGCCTGTGCTCTGACCGTGGGTGTGGTCGTGGGAACGTACTCGTCGATCTTTGTTGTCAGTCCAATTGTTTACACCTGGCCAACCTCTCAAGATATTATCACCACACCGGATAGCAATTCCGATGCTATCTTAAGTTTTCGTTGGCCGCTGCCGGGGTTTGGTAGGAAAAAATGAAGACTTCGAGTCATGGCGCGGTCGATCTAAAGCGGATCTTGGACAGCATGGAGACAATGCAGCACAAGTTAATCCGCATCGGCATGCTCGTCTTGCTCCTGTCGGCCGGCGGTTACCTTGCGGCCGGAAAAACACTGGGATATCTACAAAAGGCCACCGGCGCACGTATAGTGGCCTACGGCCTGCCAGACGCCTTTATCGGCTATATTACCATCTCCCTGGAATTGGTCTGGCTGCCGCTTTGCGGTTTATCCTATATGAAATACTGGCTATGGTGTCCCAACAGTTTCCAGAGTTTTCAGTCCGCATGCGACTCGGATTCTGGCTGGCTTCAGTGGCGCTGTTTTATCTGGGCGTATTCTTCTGCCTAAGCATCACCCTGCCATATGGAAGCAGATTTCTTCTCGATTTCGAAACCGACCGAATCAAAGCGGTCATCTCTGTTCGAAAATTCATAGACTTCTGCCTTGTTTTTACATATGGCTTTGGGTTAATCTTCGAACTGCCCGTGGTCATGTTGCTGTTGGGAAAACTCGGCCTCGTAACCGTCGGGAAGATGGCCGGATTTCGGCGGTACGCCATCCTGGTCATTACGATCGTTTCAGCGATGTTGACGCCGACCCCGGACATTTTCAACCTGGCACTGATGGCCGTTCCGCTGTATCTTTTGTTCGAAGTGGGAATTATCTGTATGCGGATTGCGGAGGTTTGAGAATGGCGAACATCTTCTGGGATGCGCTGGAAACAGAAGACGTTTTAAAACGGCTGGCGGTCGATCCGCAAAAACGATTAAACCGTCAAGAGATCCAGGGTGCCTGCAAAAATTAAGGAAGAAACATTAAAACAGGTGAATTGCGCATGAAAATGAGATACAACATCGAGCTGTTCACCACCCACAATGTGACGGAGACCTGACCGATTCATCGACCTAAAAGCAGATCAACGATGGTGCCGTCAGCATGAAGACCGTCGATCCCAATGGCAAGGACCAGCTTAATAGCCTCAAATACGAAAGCTCAATGAAACTATTCTAAGGACATGCCGTAACATCTTATGTGTCAGGATTTTACAGATATCTCCGAATAACACTTACCGAATCCCGATTGCATGTAACTGCTATGTATCTTCCATTTTGGCAACAGTTCAATTGGTTGTGATATCAAATTCTGAAAAATGAACTGTCAAGTGATGTATTGACCCGGCTTGCTATTCTGTCAAATCAAGTTTAGGTCGGGACAGATAAGAATATTCGATTTTTAGTTGAAGAGGTGTAGATTTAAATTAAAAATCGATAAGATGCTTTTCTATTTCGGGATAGATGGCGTCAATATCCTTTTGGATTTCAATTGTATTTCAATTTATCGACACTGTTATTGCCTGTTCCCTGAAACTTTGCCAGCGACGGATCAAGCTCCGAAGCATCGAGCAGATGCAATTCCGCAAGACGTTGACCAAACGCACCCATTTTCTGAAACAATTCATAATCTTCTGTAAACGGAACTCTTGGGAAATCGATTCGTAAGAATTCCGAATATTCTGTGCGATATTCATTGGCATATAACACAGCGTAAATATAATAAAAGATTTCGTCAGGGGTGGGTTTGTTATTGTATGATTTTAAAAGGGCTGAAAATAGTTTTGGGTTGATGTTAGGTTGTCCGCCTTTAGCTGATTCCAAATGGCTGAAGAGGTCTTTATGGTTTTCATCAGGGTAAGTATAGAGAGGAAAGACATAGTCGATAGTTTTTAATGAAACAGCAACATGTTCAACGATTTCATCTGTGCATAGTATATGACTCCATGGGATTTTGGTTTCTAATCTGAAAAAGCGAATCGCCGTTTTAACACGGCGATCCGCTTTTTTTATATAGATGGGTTATACCGAACTTACTTGGCCGGAGGTGCCGGCACCTGAGATGTTGTTCCTTTTTCCGTTGCTTTTAGGCTCGCCATCTGTTTATTCACGGCATCAATTTTTTGAGTGATTATATTCGTCTGAAGGTCATTTTTACTGAGTGCTGCGGCTTGGTCAAGATAACGCTTTGCATCTTTAAGGCCGGAAAGGGTTGCCTTGTCGGAGGCTACATCCGCTTTGTAGAGAAGAAACATCAGTTCCATGTTGTTTAAGCGATTATAAGCAGCTTCAGTGGCAGCAGATGTGACAGCATACGAGAGTGCCCGGTTTAAATAGCTCTTGATTCCTTTAAAATCAGGGATGCCCGGGACTTCCAGCAGGGTGTCCGCCTTTTCAATATAATAATCGAAAATAATCGAAAATACATCTTTTTTAAGATAAACATCTTTTGTGGTTTCAGGGAGCTGAACTCCGGGAAGTGTGATTAGAAGCTCTTCACCCATGGGAGCGAATCTTCCCTGCCAGATTTCAAGTGCGCCCTGTTTTGCATTCATATAATATTTGGTTTTGTTTATCATGCTGGACCCGACAATCAGTACAAGCAAAACAACAACCGCTGCAATCAGATATTTCATGGCCTTTTCCATAGGGTCGGACACGGTGGTGTCGCTGTCAATCGGTGGTTCAGCCACTTTCGGCTCTGCGGCTTTCTCTGCGGCGGCCTTCTCCGCGGCAGCTTTCTCGGCAGCGGCTTTCT
>CAZIIV010000040.1:13653-19971 GCA_964539365.1 uncultured Desulfobacteraceae bacterium
GCCTTCTCGGCGGCGGCCTTTTCAGCGGCGGCTTTCTCTGCGGCAGCTTTCTCGGCAGCGGCCTTAATCTCCGCTAAATCAAATTTTTTCAGCAGCAGTTCCTTGATCCGTAGAATCTCTTCTTCTGATCCTGAGACAAAGGGCGGTGCAGCAAAAGCTTTAAGATATTTTTCATCAGGGCCAACCGTATAGAGCTTATCGGGTTTCCATGTATCGAATTTTTTAAGAATGAGTTCTTTCATAGAAAGCTTCTTTTTTGTTTTCGGCGCCGGTTTCTTAGCTTGTGGAGCAGTTATTTTTTTTGCTTTTGGAGCGGCTTTTCTTTTTACCGCAGCCTTGGCCTTTGGAGTTCCTTTTGCTTTAGCGGCTGCTTTTGGTTTTGTCTTTTTTTTGGTTTTAGCGGTCGGTTTAAGCAAACTGTTTTTTCCCATAAAAAAACCTCTTTGAAATTGTTTATGATTTTATATATATAAGTTAACAAATACCGTATATAAGAATACGTAAGCTTTGTAAACATTTTTTTATCGATGAGGATCATGGGCAATACTCAATGGTTTGTAAAGAAAATGAATAATGACTTAAAAACAAAAAGAGGACATCTGATTTCGATCTTAAAAGATTATGGTTCTTTGCTCGTGGCATATTCAGGGGGTGTTGACAGCACGTTTCTTCTGGCAATGGCCCATGAAGCGTTGAAAAAGAATCTGGTTGCATTAACCGCAAAATCCCCGCTTCATCCCGTAAGAGAGAATCAGGAAGCAAAAGCCTTTGCTCAGAAGCTGGGAATTATACATCTGTTTTTTAAATCAAGGGAAATGAGCCGGTCCGAATTTACGGCCAATACAAGGGAAAGATGTTATCTGTGTAAAAAAGATCTTTTTAAAGATCTGTTAGAGATCGCAAGGGACAAAAACATAAAATATGTGGCCCATGGCGCGAATATCGATGATCTTAAAGATTTTCGTCCCGGATATGACGCCGCACGTGAGATGAACATTATGGCCCCAATGGTGGACGCAGGATTGACCAAGAAGGATATTCGCATGCTCTCAAAACAGATGAACCTGAAAACCTGGAACAAGCCGCCTATGTCCTGCCTTGCAACCAGAATTCCTTACGGAACGCAGATAACCATCGAAAAACTTAAAATGATTGAACGGGCGGAACAGGTTATATTGGACCTTTTTGTTACCTCCTGCCGCGTAAGAGTGCATGATAAGGCTGCCAGAATAGAGGTGAATCCCGGTGATATTGAAAAAATTATGGATCAAGGGAACAGATCGACTATTGTTGCGAAGTTAAGAAAAATCGGGTTCTCTTATGTGGCGGTGGATTTGGAAGGGTATGGGCCGGGGAGGATGAACCGAGATATCTATTCCTAACATTTCTAAAAAAACCGTAAAGGATATAAGAAAACTGACAACTCAGTCACGGGTTTTGGAATACGCCAATGATGCCCGGATAAACTCGCGGAATAAGGGATGAGGATTCATGGGCCGTGATTTGAATTCCGGATGGAATTGGCATCCAAGAAACCAGGGGTGGTCTCTAACCTCGACCATTTCCACCAGTTCACCATCCGGCGAGGTACCGCTGATAACCAGTCCTTTTTCTTCAAGCCTCTCTTTAAAGGCGTTGTTAAATTCATACCGGTGGCGGTGTCGTTCCGAAATACTTGAAATGCCGTATGCTGTATAAGCAAGGGAATCTTTTTTTATAACACATGGATAGGCGCCAAGGCGCATGGTTCCCCCTTTGTCCGAGGTTATATCCCGTTTTTGCAAAGTTCCGGTCTTTTCGTCATACCATTCCGTCATCAGATATATCACCGGAAACGGTGTATTTTTATTAAACTCCTGGCTGTGGGCGGCTTTCATGCCTACTATGTTGCGTGCAAATTCAATAACGGCAATCTGCATTCCGAGACAAATACCAAAATATGGAATTTTTTCTTCCCTGGCATATTTTGCAGTGCAAATCTTCCCTTCAATCCCGCGAGATCCAAAGCCTCCGGGAACCAGTATGCCGTCGGCGTCTCCGATAATCTTTCTACAATTGTTTTCGTCGATCTTCTCCGAATCGATAAACTCGAGGTTTACCCGACAATCATTGGGTATTCCGCCGTGACGGAGCGCTTCATTCAAGCTCTTGTAAGATTCGGTCAAGTCCACATATTTTCCTACAATTGCAATGGTGACAGACGATTTCGGATCGTTAAGCCCTTTGACAATTTTTTCCCAGTTATCCAGATGGGGCGCTCTTGTCCAGATGTTGAGCTTTTCCACAATTTTCTGATCCAGGCGTTCCCTGTGGAACACCAGTGGAACTTCATATATACATTCCACATCTTTGGCGGTAATCACCTCATCGACCGTTACATTACAAAATAGAGCTATTTTTGCCTTGATTTCCTGGGGCAGGTATTTGTTTGTGCGACAGAGGAGGATATCCGGCTGAATACCGATGCTGCGGAGTTCCTTTACGCTGTGCTGCGTGGGTTTTGTCTTAACTTCTCCTGAAGTACCAATATACGGAACCAGGGTAAGATGGATATACAGGGCATTTTCCTTGCCCACATCCGTCCTGAATTGCCGGATGGCTTCCAGAAAAGGAAGGCTTTCTATATCTCCTACGGTTCCGCCGATTTCCACGATCACGACATCCACGGAATTGGCTACAAGTTTGATACTTCGTTTAATTTCATCTGTAATGTGGGGAATTACCTGGACCGTACCCCCCAGATAATCCCCCCTGCGTTCTTTGGTAATGACCGAGTGGTATATTTTTCCGGTGGTAAAGTTGTTGTCGCGACCCAATACGGCGTGGGTGAATCGTTCGTAATGCCCGAGATCCAGATCCGTTTCTGCGCCGTCATCCGTGACATAGACCTCTCCGTGCTGGAAGGGATTCATGGTTCCGGGATCTACGTTGATGTAGGGGTCGAGTTTTTGTAGGGTTACGCTGAGTCCCCGGCTTTCTAAAAGTGCTCCGATTGCTGCGGAAGCAAGACCCTTGCCCAATGATGAAAGCACACCGCCGGTCACAAATATAAATTTTGTTTTATGATCCATATGCCGCCTCAGCTTCAGATTTAGGATCGAAACTTACTCATATAGTTTTTTGAAATCCTCAATAGTCTTTTGAACTTCATCCAGATCCGTTTTATTTTCTTGTTCCTGTATAGCAGGAGAACCCTGAGGATAGAGAGATTTAAGGTGCTTTATATCAAAAAGCTTTTTAGAAAAAGAAGGATTTACCTTTATATCTGTTACCTGAATTTCGCGTACGAGAATGCCGGCCATAAAAAACTCAATCCGCATGGGATACCAGGTATTCTGAACCTTTTGCCATTGAGCATACCGAACCTCTAAACTGGTTTCCCGGCTTTGTTCGGGCTTGCTTGTCATTATCCAGCGAAACGGTCTGAATGTGTCCTTATCCAGCCATACCTGAGCAGTGGTTTCATCCGGATATCGGGCGCCCAAAACATATGCCGGTTTTCCCTGAAAGCGCCCCAGACTTGAAACCGTTACATCCACACCCAGCAGGGAAAGCTGGTCTTGAAGCATCTTCACGGGTTTGAAAAGAAGTATGTTTTTATACCGATCATAACAGTTATCCGATTTATCGGCAACCTTTCCGTCAATAATGGTCACGGCTTTGCCTTTTGAAAACACATGGATTCTATGAGCATGTTCGGACAACGTGTCCGACCGGAACATTTCCGGGAAAACGTACCTCAAGGTTTCATTGAGTATAAATCCGCTTCTTTGCAAAGTATTATCATGAATCACCAATGTCTGAGAAACCAGTAGGCTTTTGGCTTTCCCAAGATTTCGGGTCATCAGTTTCAGGATATAGGGGCCGGGCAAGACATAGGCATTTGCCGGTGCATGCAAGCATATCACTATCGCAACGCTGAAAAAAATGACCAAAGACTTATTCAGGTATTGATGCAAAAGAAATCTATAGTATTTCATCTGCGAACGTGGCTCCGTCTCCAAGTTCCTCTTCGATTCTCATGAGCTGGTTATACTTGGAGATCCGGTCACTGCGGGACATGGAACCGGTTTTTATCTGGCCGCCGTTTACACCCACCACAAAATCCGAAATAAAAGAGTCTTCAGTTTCACCGGATCTGTGAGATATAACCGTGGTGTAGCCGACTTGTTCGGCCATGTCAATGGTATCGAGGGTTTCGGTAATCGTTCCGATCTGATTCAGTTTGATCAGAATTGAGTTTGCAATTCCTTTTTCAATCCCCTTCCTGAATATCTTGGGATTGGTTACAAACACATCATCGCCTACGATCTGGATGGATCCTTCCATTCGCTCGGTCATCAATTGCCAGCCCTTCCAATCCTGCTCGGCAAGACCGTCTTCTATACTCAGGATAGGATACCTTTCAACCAAAGTTTCATAATAATCGATGAGCGTTTCGGCGTTGAGATTTTTATTTTCCGATTTCAGAACGTATTTTCCTTTTTTGTAAAACTCACTTGCGGCAGCGTCCAGGGCAATCCCAATATGGCTTCCGGGTTTGTATCCGGCGGACTCAATTGCGCTAATAATGAATTTTATGGCTTCTTCATGAGATTCAAAGTCCGGGGCAAAACCCCCTTCATCCCCCACGGCAGTGCTGAGCCCCTTGTCTTTAAGTATTTTTTTCAGGCTATGAAAGGTTTCTGCTCCCATTTGCACGGCCTGAGTGATGGATTTTGCGCCCACAGGGACAATCATAAATTCTTGTATGTCAAGATTGTTTGCGGCATGGGCGCCTCCGTTTATGATGTTCATCATGGGGAGTGGAAGGCATCTGGCGTTAATTCCTCCAATGTATCTATAGAGAGGCATCCCATGGGCCAGAGCCGCAGCGCGTGCAGCTGCCATGGATACACCGAGTATTGCATTGGCTCCAAGCTTGGATTTGTTGGGCGTACCGTCCAATTCGATCATGAATCTATCCAATGCAGCTTGATCTGCTGCATCCATGCCCCGGACGGACGGTCCGATTTTATCCATTATGTTTTTAACGGCAGTGACAACGCCCTTTCCGCCAAACCGCTTTGATCGCTTATCACGAAGTTCTAAGGCTTCACGTTTTCCCGTGGAAGCGCCGGAAGGAATTGCCGCGCGTCCCACAGCACCGCAGGAAACAAACACGTCTGCCTCGACTGTAGGATTGCCTCTTGAATCGAGTATTTCCCTGGCTTTTACATCAATTATTTCGGTCATGTTTCCCTCCTTTAAATCGTATTGCTTGTTGTTGAGACGGGTAAGGATTTTTCCACTGGCGTTTATCTCGTGGTTTTTGAAGCATCCCAAGAGATTCTGATTTTTGTACCTTGACAAGATCAAAATAAATGTTACTCTTCTAACTATATTATGTCAAGAATCGGAAATACGATAAAGGTTTTTATTTTTTGACACGAAATAAAATTTATGGATCGCTTTTTTTACAATTGTTATGCAAGACTCAGATTTTTATTCTAATGCTCATCTTGTTGTCGCCGCGATAAGGATTCTTACCCATCGGGAATCTACGCCTCCTTCTATAGACCAGGTTTGTCGGACCATAGCTTTTTCTCTGGAACAAGGCAATTTTATCTGTAAAAAGCTTAAAGAGATCGGGGTGGTTGATGTGGTTGAGGGTGGTTTTGGGACGCGCCTTTTTGTAAAAAACCACTTAAAAATAGAAGAAATTCCCAAACCCAAAAAAGAAGACACCCTTGAAGAATCCCTTAAAGCTTTTCAAAATTCCAAAAAAGATTTTACAAAAAAAATAGAGTCGTTCCAGGCCAAACAGGCAAAAAAGCAAAGGGATCTTTTTGCTGAACTGGAAGAAAAACTAAAAAAAGGATCGAACAAGTAGGGAGATGACCATAAAACAATACCAAGAGGCAATTGAACAATTTAAAGAGGCGGTAAAACAACAACCCGAAAATGCCGAGATATGGTGTAGTTGGGGGATAGCCCTTGTGGAGTTGCAGCAATACCTGGAAGCTGTTGAGAAGTTTGAAAAAGCGTTGGAGGTCAAACCCGACTTCGTACCTGCGTTGTACGGCTGCGGCTTTGCATTAAATGCTCTTGATCGAAAGGAAGAAGCATCAAAGAAATTTAAAAAGGCTAAAGAAATTGCTCCCGACGGTGTAGAAGATTCAAGTTAGTTTCCATCCATAAATGGTGTTTTTGCCCAATCCACCGGAGGCGGACAAGTCTCTGCGTTATGTTCAAAAAACTAATTCGCCAAAGTTGATGGTCATGAACTCGTAAAAAGTCCCAAAGCACCATTTTCAGTCATTCCGGCGAAAGCCGGAA
>CAZIIV010000041.1:0-19810 GCA_964539365.1 uncultured Desulfobacteraceae bacterium
AATGCGAAGCATTATTTAACAGGGTAAAATATTTGTGATTTGATATTTGTAATTTTTGAACTTCCAACAAAGCAAATCCCCTCTGGGGATAAAACAAAACCTGGTTATTTGGTCCAGGATTCTTACTTTTTTGCAGCCTTCCAGCATCTTACAAAGTGTTTTTTTCCGACTTTTTCAAAGTCGATGTTCTCTTCCAGACACCGGGGTTCCTCAATGGGACACCTTCCCTGAAAACGGCATCCCTTGGAGGTTGCGAGAGAATCAGAAAAATCCGGTTCCAGGAGCTCTGTTTTACGTTTTAACCCCGGCACAGGATCGGGTATGGCCGAAAGCAGTGACAAGGTATAGGGATGGCGTGGGGTTTCAAAAAGTTCCTCGGCAGGTGCGGACTCCATAATCTGGCCTCTGTACATAACAGAAATTGTGGTACACAGATAACTCACCACATTGAGATCGTGAGAGATGAAAAGATAGCTTAAGCCCAGGTCATCCTGCAAGTCTTTTAAAAGATTAATAATTTGAGCCTGTATGGATACATCCAGAGCAGAGATGGGTTCATCACATACAACCAGTGAGGGGTTCACGCTCAGGGCACGTGCGATACAGATGCGCTGTCTCTGCCCGCCGCTGAATTCATGGGGATATCGATCTGCGGAGTCCGGAGACATGCCCACCATTTTAAGGAGGTGTTCAAGGCGCTTTTTACGTATGATGCCCTTTTTGATACCCAGAATTCGCAGTCCTTCCTGGATGGACAATCCGGCGGTCATCCGGGGATTTAATGATCCGAAGGGGTCTTGAAAAACGATTTGAATCTCTTTTCGAAAAGGCTTCATATCTTTCTCGGTCAATTTATCGATATTCGTCTCTCGGAAAATGATTTTTCCGTGATCCGGCTCCAAAAGTCTTAAAATGAGTCTGGCAACGGTTGTTTTCCCGCAGCCGCTCTCGCCCACCAGCCCCAGGGTTTTTCCCTGTTCGATTTCAAAGCTTACGTCATCAACCGCTTTAACCCATCCGGCGATTTTCTGAAAAAAACCTCTGCGTATGGGAAAGTATTTTTTCAGGTTTTGCACACGCAGGATCATCTGTTTGTTTTTATCTTTGGATTCCATTTATTTTATCCTGAAAAGCCTGGTTCTTTGGGCCAGGTCAGAATTTTCCGGCTCTGCCTTGGAGTTTTGTGTCTAAAATCACCAATTCCAAGCACCAAATTACAAATAAACTTCAAATCTCAAGCACTAAATTTCAAATAAATCACAAATTCCAAATCTCAAATTCCAAACAAGGGCCAAAGCCATTTTTTTTTATT
This sequence comes from uncultured Desulfobacteraceae bacterium, assembly GCA_964539365.1. Taxonomy (GTDB): domain Bacteria; phylum Desulfobacterota; class Desulfobacteria; order Desulfobacterales; family UBA11574; genus S5133MH16. Next base: position 1,313 of record CAZIIV010000041.1, read on the forward strand.
CTTTTGTTTGTTATTTTGAATTTCGGTCATTGGAATTTATTTATTGTTTGTGTTTTGTTGTTTGGGGTTTCATAAGTCAATGAACTGCTAACAAAGCAAATCTCCTCCGGGGATAACCAAAGCCTATTCCTTTGGGACAGGTTTTTTATTTTTAAACAATACCGGGCAGCGGGCCAGGTGTGCGTGGCCGTAATCACACATCTTGGGATGTTCTCTGCCACAGGTCGGAATGGCATAAGGACATCTGGGGTGAAAGGGACAGCCTTCGGGTCTGTAGGCCGGGTTGGGCACCGTTCCGGGGATACTGTAAAGCCTTTTCCCCCGTTTTGACCGGCTGGGAAGCGACGCAAGGAGACCCTGAGTATACGGGTGCCGGGGATCGTGAAAGATCTGAGCCGTATTCCCCTGTTCCGTGACCATACCGGAATACATCACATAAACCCGGTCGGCAATATTCGCGACTACGCCGAGATCATGGGTAATATATAGTACGGACATGGATCGTGATTTTTGAATAGATTTAAACAGTTGCAAAATTTGAGCCTGTACGGTCACATCCAGGGCGGTGGTGGGTTCGTCAGCGATAATCAGATCCGGATCACATGCCAGAGCCATTGCAATCATGACACGCTGTCTCTGCCCGCCGCTGAGTTGGTGGGGATAATCTTTAAGTCGCTGAACAGGGGAGGGCATACCCACGTCTTTTAAAAGCTGAATACAGCGGTTTCGCAATTCTCCGCCCCCTATGTTTTTATGGATGCGGATTGCCTCGCCGATCTGATCTTCTATGGTAAAAACAGGATTCAGGGATGTCAGCGGTTCCTGGAATACCATGGCAATATGATTTCCTCGAATCTTCTGCATATCCTTTTCATCGAGTTCCAGCAGGTTTTTGCCTTGGAACAGAATTCGGCCCCCTGCGAGTTCACCGGGAGGCATTGGGATAAGATCGAGTATGCTGAGTGCGGAAACCGTCTTTCCACATCCGGATTCGCCGACAAGACAAACGGTTTCTTGTTTCCGAATTTCGAAACTGACACCGTCCACGGCACGGGCGCACTCGTGGCCGATTCTAAAATACACCTTTAAGTCCTCTACAGAGATCAAGGTTTTATTGTCGTTCATCTATTTCACCGCTCATGGAATCTATAAAATCTCAAATTCCAAGCATCAAATTCCAAAAAAATCTCAAATTCCAAATACTAATGACCCAAACCTTCCAGGACGAGATATTGTTTGGATTTTCGAATTTCGGTCATTGGAAATTGTTTGTAATTTGTAATTTGTTATTTGGGATTTCCAGTAACTCAACTACTCCGTGAATTAATACTTTTTTCTCAATGCCTCTCCCTGAGCCTGGGATTCAGAACATCTCTTAGACCTTCACCGAAAAGGTTAAAAGACAATACCACAATAAGAATTGCCATACCCGGTATGAAGGTAAGCCAGGGTGCATCAAAGATGAAATTCTTTCCGTCTGAAAGAATGTTTCCCCAGGTTGCGTGGGGGGGCGGCACCCCGAATCCCAGAAAACTCAAGCCGGCTTCCGTTAAAATGGCCGTAGCAATGCCGATGGTGGCGGAGACCAGCACCGGCGCAACGGCATTGGGCATCATATGACGAAAAATGATCCTGAAGTTGCCGGCGCCAAGAGCCTTTACCGCCGCCACAAAATCCTGCTCTCTTAAAGAGAGAAATTCAGCCCTGACAAAACGCGTGGTTCCCATCCAGCTGGTCAGCCCGATAACGATCATAATATTATATATATTTGCGGGTAGAAGCGCCACCACCGTTAGAATCAGAAAAAAACTTGGAAAACAGAGCATAATATCAACAAGTCGCATGATCAATGTATCAACGGAGACAGCGTTTTTACGGAAAAATTTCTGCCATAAGGGCGACATTTTTTTCCCGTAACTGTTTCGGGTCCGAAAAGAATAAAAAATGTATGCCGGAATGAGACATAAAAGCACCGAGCCGGAACGAATAAAATTGGTCAATACCAAACCTGCGCCGGAAATTAAAACGAGCATCATCAGAATATGATCGACCCTGAAATGATGTTGTCCAAAATATCCCGCTATTCCACCCATGAATATACCGATGAATACAGATATTCCCACGGCCACAAAACCGACGGTCAGGGAAACCCAGGCGCCTTGGAGCATTCTTGAAAAAACATCCCGTCCCAGATCATCGGTTCCCATCAGGTAGAATCCCAGGGCTGGGATTTCTTCACGCCTCAGCGAGTCAAAATTGGGTTTTGCAAGGGGGGGGCGCAGCTTTTCTTGAAGACGGATCAGGGCGGGATCCAATAAAGGGTCCGGTCCGGAGGTCATAACCAGACCCGAAATTGCGCAGCAGAAAAAAAGAATGAAAATAAAAAGGCCCAGGATGGATAGGCGGTTTCCCCTGAAAAGACACCACAATTCCTGGAGCCGGGTCCGTTTCGGAGCCAGAGGCATTTGGAATTGAAAATCTTCAGCAACCTCTTTTTCTTCTATGTTCATCACAGACGTATCCTCGGGTCCGCAATTAAGTAAAGAAGATCTGAAATAAACGTGCCGGCCAGTACCAGGACGGCTGAAACAAAGTTAACCGTTAAAATAACCGGATAATCTCTGGCCAGAATCGCCTCATAGGCCATCCGTCCCATTCCCGGCCAGGAAAATATTGACTCGATGATCACCGAGCCTCCGATCAGACCCGGTAAAATAAGTCCGAACATGGTCACAAAAGGAAGCAGGGCATTTCGAAGGGCATGCTTATAGTGAACCTGCTCGGGTGGAAGTCCTTTGGCCCGGGCCGTACGAATATAATCCTGGCCTTCCACTTCGAGCATCTGACTTCGGACATATCGGGAAAGGACTGCAATTCCTCCGGTGGCGCCCAGCACGGAAGGGAGGAGCAAATGCCAGATCCTGTCCATAAGTATGTACGGCAGAGACGCACCCTCTCCGATTCCGAAAGTTTCCATGCCGATCACCGGAACATGGAATTGGTTCACCACGAAAATAATCAGGATATAAGCAAAAAAGAAACCCGGAATGGAAATCAGAAGATACGATAAAAATGTGGCACTCCGATCATAAAATTGACCCCTGAAAATGGCCGATCGAATGCCGATGGGAAAAGAAAGGGTCCAGGTAATAAGCGTACCCACAATAAACAGGGGCAGACTGTTTAAAAATCGTCCCCATATTTTGTTAAGGACCGATTGATTGTCCTTCCAGGAAATGGTATTTCCGGTAAAAAGATTCTTATAAAAATAAATATATTGAACATGAAGCGGCTTATCCAGATGAAACTCTTTTTGAAATCGTTCCACGACTTCAGGAGTGAATTTGGGATTCATGGGATCCACCTGGCTCGGTTTTCCGGGTGCAATATGAATGATCAAAAATGATACGACTGAGACGAAGAACAGGGTGATAATTTTCTGGATAACACTGCGTCCGATAAATGATACCATGGTCTATCCCTCATCCATAAAGCCGGGAGCGTTTGGAAGCTTTATCCATTTGTTAAAATAAAAACTATAATTTCCGGTTTTTGTGGGTTTTATCGTTTCATAGCGTGTTTGTCCGGCGTGATCAATCGTCTTTATCACGATCCGTTTGTCTAAAACGGCCGTCCATTTTCCCACATAAAGAAACGTGTACGGCTGTTCTCTTGCAATAATTTCATGAAGCCTGTGGCAGTACCGGACTTGCCGGTTGTGATCATATTCCTGGCGGATTCTTATGATGAGATCGTCGGCTTCTTTGTTTTTGAAACCTACAAAATTGAGCTGATACGGATTTGTCTGGCTTGAATGCCATATCTGATACAGATCCGGATCTATTCCCATTTGCCAGCCCAGAACCAGAGCATCAAAATCTGCCTTGTTCACCCGTTCCTGGATAAACACAGACCACTCCAAGAGATCCGTACGCACATCGATTCCAATCTGTTTCCATGCATCCTGGGCAATTGCCAGTACGGCTTTACGAAGATCGTTGCCGTTGTTGGTAATTAGGGTAAATTGGAGCCGATTACCGTCTTTTGTCAGCCATCCCTGTTTATCGGGTTTCCAGCCGGCCATGGCTAACAGGGTTAAGGCTCCCTTGGGATCATAAGGAACCGGTTTGATATTGTGATTATAATAATCGGTCTGTTTAACAAAAGGACCGGTGATGCGCTCACCCTGACCATAGAGCACGTAATTGATAATCTTGTCCATATCAATTGCCATACCCAGCGCCCTGCGTATTCTGGGATCATCAAAGGGCTTGCGCCGGATGTTGTAGCCGATATAGGTGTAACCAAAAGCCGTGCCGGAAAAACTCTGGAACCTTGGGTCTTTTTCCAGTCGTTTTACCTGATGGGGTTGAACATCGTAGCTGTCGATGGTACCGGCATAAAATTCCATTTCCTGGGTCAGCCGATCCGGTATTACACGAAAGACATATTTTTTATAGTTGGGCGGTCCCTCCCAGTAGCCGTCAAAACGATCCAGGATAATATACTGATCCGATTTCCATTCCTGAAACCGGAACGGTCCGCATCCGATGGGATGCCGGTTAAAGCTGCTCTGGCGCATGGAAAACGTGTTCGGGTCTTTCCCGAGACGGTGAGCTTCAGTTTTAAGCGCATTTTGATTGAGCAAATGCTCGGGGAGAATTCCCATGCTCCAGGTTCCCATGGCCGGAGAATAGAGTCGCTTGTAAACGATTTTTACGGTTTGCGGATCCATAACCGTAACAGATTTAACCGGTTCATAATCGGCAATACGGGGGGAAAGATTTTTTGGATTCATGATCGATTCATAGGTAAATTTGACATCATGGGCATCAAGATGATGACCGTCATGAAACCTGACTCCGGATCTTAAATGAAACAAAAGAACCGGATTATGCTCAATAGCCGGTACCAGTTCACCGGCATGTTCGGCCATTCTTTCCGTTTCGAGCGGGGAATCAGACATCAAACATGATTTCCCATTAAAGGTCTCAAAGTAATTTTTACCCAACATTAGTGAAAGGTTTTGGAAAAAATCAGGGTCTACCCGATTAAGAACGAGTTTTATCCTGGCAGGCGCTGCGATATTGATGGTAATATATTTTTTCTGTTCGTCAGTATCCGGGCCTTTTAATTCTTTGGTTACCGAAAAATTCCGGGGAGGGATAACAGAAATTGAAGTAATGTAATCTAAAGAATTTTTGAGCCCGGCGGTTATTGCATTTTTTTTTCTCTTCGCGTTTTTCAGAAAATTGGTCAAATCTTGCGGGCTTGGCTTACCCAATCCCGGTACATCGGCGGATGGGTTGACATAAAAATAGGCTTCCTCAAACACCTCCCATGACCTTGCCAAACGTCCTCTGAATCGTAATTGCTCATCCCTGTCGATGAGGCCCTCGAATACCATGTTTTCGATGCTGCTGCTTGCCGAATCTGCCGTGAGAATGGGATTCAGCAGGCTGGCATCACCAATGGATGCGGTAATATATTCATTGAGACGTTCGGGATTTCCTTTGGTTTGTTCCTCGTAGGTGGGCACCCAGAAATATGATTGGAGCAAGACGATAATGAGAAGTATGGGTGCAAAAATGAGGAAGCGTTTAATAGTCATAGTGCTGTCTCGAAGTGTAAGGTTCTTTTTTGGGAAGCAAAATGCATATTAATCGAAACCTTAAGAGATTCAAGTTATTGAGTCAAGTGAAAAGGTGCTGTGAGAAAGGGAGCACGTTTGCAAAAGCCCTTCAAACAGTCAGTCGGTTGGAAAGAGATACACGCCGTCGTTCCACTGCACCGAGATCAAATGCCTTTACCCTTTGCCGTAGGAAACACATAACTGATCGGGGAACGCCGGGTGAGAGAAAATAAAAAAATTAAACGATTGACTAATTCAATGGATTTTGAAATTTTTGGATAGATGAACGAGGGTGTGAATCACGGCCGTTGGCAATATGAAAATCCATGTTCGTCTGCGCTACCTATTTAGCTTTGGGGAAAAGGTGTCAGGTGTCAGAGTTGAGAAACTTGAAGAGCTGAAACCTGAACACTGACACCTTACGATTGAACTCAATAACCAACAATCTTGATTTATACCCGATTAACAGCCAAAAAAAACCGTAATCCAACAAAATCCATACCTGTAGGGTGGAGCATCAATACAATGAAGCGGTTTTTCAAAATTGTCATATTAGCCGTTATTTTTATATCGGCCGGAGTTCTGGGAAGCCGGTGGTTTATAAAAATGAAAGACAATCCGTCCGCCACCGAGCTTAAGATCTACGGCAATATCGATATCCGCGATGCGAACCTTGCGTTTAATGAGCAGGAGCGCATTGCCGAGATTTTTGTAGAAGAAGGGGATCGCGTTAAAAAGGGGCAGGTTCTGGCAAGGCAGCAGACCCATCGGCTGGAAGCGCAAATCAGGGAGGTCGAGGCCCAAATTGCCGCCCAGCAGGAGGTGGTGAAACGGTTCGAAGCCGGGACCCGACCGCAGGAGATCGAGCAGGCGCGAGCCGAGGCGGCGGCGGCAAGAGCCACCGTCCGGAATTCGATGCTGACTTTCGAGCGCATAAGTAAAACGTCAGGGGCCGGGGCTACAAGCCAGCAGGCCCTGGACAATGTCCGGGCCCAGCTGGATGTGGATCAGGCACAGCTCAAAGTCAAAGAAAAGGCGCTGAATCTTGCACTGGAAGGCCCTCGAAAGGAAGACATTGCCGAGGCCAAAAACACGCTGGATGCACTCAAGGCGTCTCTTTCACTATTAAAGATAAGGCTTGCGGATATGACTTTGATATCACCGTCGCCGGGTATCATTCGGAACCGGATTCTGGAGCCCGGAGAGATGGCGAGCCCGGACCGGCCGGTTGTTACTCTGGCGTTGATCGATCCCAAGTGGGTACGGGCCTATGTGCCGGAGCCGGATCTCGGCAGGATCAATCTCGGCATGAAGGCCAAGATCTTGAGTGATTCGTTTCCGGATCAAAGTTTTGAAGGCTGGATCGGTTTTATTTCTCCTGTGGCCGAATTTACCCCGAAAACCGTAGAGACCGAGGACTTACGGACAAAACTGGTGTATGAAGTGAGGGTTTTCGTTCATGATTCCAAAGATCTGCTTCGTTTGGGAATGCCGGTCACGGTGATTGTGGACCGTACCGTTTCGCCCGGTGTGTCCGGGGGCAACGGCGTTCCGGCTCAGAAAACCGCCCAACCGGACCAAGGATAGCCGGCGATATGACTGCTCAGTCACATATGCGGAGCACGGCCTCAACAGATGTGGTGCTGGCGGTCCGGAATCTGGAAAAGACGTTTCCCTCCAAAAAAGGGCCTGCGATTCAGGCCCTGAGGGACGTTTCGCTCAATGCCCTGCGCGGACAGGTAACCGGGCTTGTGGGAGCGGACGGGGCCGGAAAAACCACCCTGATTCGTACGGCAGCCGGTCTGATTGTCCCCACTGCCGGCACTGTTACCGTATTGGGGTTCGACAGCATGGTCGATACCATTGAGATTCAGAGTCGTGTCGGTTATATGCCTCAGAAATTCGGCCTGTATCAGGATCTGACCGTGGCGGAAAATATGGATCTTTATGCCGATCTTCAGGGGGTGCCGTTTTCCGTGCGAAAAGATCGGTATCACCGTCTGCTTCAGATGACCGCCCTGGAACCCTATACCCGGCGTTTGGCAGGTGCGCTTTCCGGTGGAATGAAACAGAAGCTGGGGCTGGCCTGCTCGCTCATCAAGTCGCCGGAGATGCTGTTGCTGGACGAGCCGACCGTAGGCGTAGATCCGATCTCACGCAGGGAGCTGTGGAAAATCGTTTACGAGCTGGTGGGAAGGGATAGTATCGGGGTGCTGCTTTCAACCGCCTATCTGGACGAGGCGGAACGATGCGATCATGTGGCGGTGCTGCATGAAGGCGAAAAACTTGCTCAGGGAACGCCCGGAGACTTCAAAAAGCGCGTGGGACAAAAAGTAGCACTCGTGGATCCTTCGCCGGATATCAAGCCCCGTCGAATACACACGCATCTTGTGGGCAAAGCGCATATTATCGATGCCACCATTCGATCCGGGAGGGTGCGCGTGGTGACCGATGGGTACGGCACCCAAGCGGTGGCCGACGCTTTGCCTGAAAAATGGCCGGCAACCATCAAGAGCACGATCCCGACCTTTGAAGATGCCTTCATGACCCTGATTCCCCACAAAGAGAGCCGTTTTCAAATCAACCCTGTCGACGAAACTTCCGGCAAGACAATCCGGAATGAAGAAGTGGTGGTGCAGACTCGGTCGCTTCAGAAATTTTTCGGTGATTTCGAGGCGGTCAAAAAACTCACCTTCGAGGTACGGCGCGGCGAGATTTTCGGTCTGCTCGGTCCGAACGGCGCCGGGAAAAGCACCACCTTCCGGATGTTGTGCGGATTGTTAGAGGTCAGCGGCGGTGAGATCAGCGTGGCCGGGCATAATTTACGGCACTCCCCGTCCAGGGCCCGTTCCCATTTGGGATATATGGCCCAGCAGTTTTCCCTTTACGGTCAGCTCAGCGTACAGGAAAATCTGCGCTTTTTCGGGAGGGCCTATGGTCTTGGCGGGGATCGCCTGCGACAGCGGATGGATTGGGCGTTCACGGAATTCAGACTTGAAAAATGGCGCGACAAGGCCGCCGGACAACTGCCGGGCGGTTATAAGCAGCGCCTGGCAATGGCGTCGTCGCTGTTGCACGAGCCGGAAATTCTTTTCCTGGATGAGCCGACGTCAGGTGTGGATCCTTTGGCTCGCCGTGAATTCTGGCTCAGGATCAACGGCTTTGCCGAACAGGGGGTGACCGTTGTGGTGACAACTCATTTTATGGAAGAATCCGAATACTGCGACCGGATGTTGATCATGTCCCTGGGAGAAAGCCTCGCCATGGGCACGCCTTCTGAAATCCGGGCGCTGGCCCGTTCAAAAGAGAACCCGGAACCGACCATTGAAGATGCGTTTATCGCCCTTGCGGAGGGAACCATTGTACCTTCCGGCGGACCGAATCGAATTGAAAACAGCAGAGGGAGAAAATGACGCCGCGCACCCTTTTCTTTATGCGCATGCGGGGGATTCTCCGCAAGGAAGTGCTCCAGATCCTGCGCGATCCCAGCAGCATTGCGCTGGCCATTGTTTTACCTTTGGTGCTTCTTTTTATTTTCGGATACGGGGTCACCCTGGATGCCGAAAACGTGCCCGTCGCTGTTGTGCTCGACGACAACGGCCCGACAGCCCGGGAGGTGTCGGCCAGATTCGATTTGTCACCGTATTTCAAAACCATTCATTTGACATCCATGGCGGAAGCAATGAAGTGGCTGAATCAAAGGCGTGTTGACGGTATTGTTCATCTGAAGGCCGATTTTTCATCCAGCTTGTACAAGAGGAAGCCGGCGCCGGTTCAGGTGATTGTCAACGGTATCGATGCAAACCGGGCGCGTTTGATTCAGGGATATGCGCGCGCGGTGCTTCAGAAATGGACCGAGCTGCGTCAGGCCCGGGGCGAACCGGTGGCCGGCTCTGCCGTGAAAATATCCCAACGCATATGGTTCAACGAGGCGGCGGTCAGCCGGAACTTTCTGGTACCGGGTCTCATCACTCTGATCATGACCCTGATCGGAATCCTATTGACCGCATTGGTGGTGGCCCGGGAATGGGAGCGGGGAACCATGGAGGCCATTCTGGTTACGCCGATTCGCAGAGTTGATTTTCTGCTGGGAAAGATGCTTCCTTATTTTATCCTGGGTATGCTGGGCATGGGTCTTTCCGTGGCCGTCGGCACCACGCTATTTCATGTTCCGTTTCGCGGCTCCATCGTCGCCCTTTTTATCTTGAGTGCGCTTTTCATGCTGGCTTCGCTGGGCTTCGGGCTGTTGATATCCGCTGCCGTACGAGTCCAATTCGTGGCCGCACAGATTTCTATTGTTGCGGGATTTTTGCCCGCACTCTTTCTTTCGGGCCTTATTTTCGACCTGGAAAGCACGCCCCGCTTGATTCAAATCGTAAGCCACGTGGTTCCGGCGCGGTATTTCGTGGATATCAGTCACACCCTTTTCATGGCCGGCGACGTCTGGCCGGTGCTGCTGCCCAATGCTTTGGCCCTTTTCGGCATGGCTGTTTTATTTATCAGCCTGGCTTTTCGCAAAATCACCAAGAGACTGGAGGGCTAATGGATGTCGTACGCCGCATTATCGCTTTGATGATTAAAGAATTCATCATGATCCTAAAGGACCCCAAAAGTCGCTTTGTGATTATCGGCCCGCCATTATTCCAGTTTTTCGTATTCGGGTATGCCGCAACCTATGATCTTAAAAATGTCCGCTATGCGGTATACGACGAGTCCCGAACCACCGAGTCCCGGCAGCTTCTGTCCCGGTTTGAAGGGTCTGAAAATTTTGAACTGACAAAGACCCTTTTGACCGAAAAAGAGATTGGCTTTATGATCAACCGTGAAAAAGCTCGTCTGGTCATTCACGTCGGGCCTGAGTTCAGCCGCGATCTTCACAACGGTCGTACGGCGACGCTCCAGGTGATCGTGGACGGCCGTAATTCCAATGTGGCCCTGATCGCTTTAGGGTATATCGGAAGCATTGTTGAACAGTACAACCAGGATCTTGTTAAAAATGGAGTGGTCAGCATGGACGGTCCCGGTGTGATGCTGGTGGATCGGGCATGGTTTAACGCCAATCTTCAAAGCAGATGGTTCATCGTATCGGCGTTAGGCGGCCTCATCAGCATGGTAGTGGTGATGATCCTTACCAGCCTTTCGGTGGCGCGGGAGCGCGAGTTCGGTACATTCGATCAGCTTTTGGTCGCTCCGTTCACCCCCGGAGAAATTCTTATCGGCAAATCCCTGCCCGGTATGTTCTTCGGCATCATGGATGCACTGTTGTTTGCGGCCGGTGCGGTTTACTGGTTCGGTGTGCCGTTTCGCGGAACCGTTCCGACCCTTGTCCTGGCCCTGGGGTGTTTCATCATCACCATAGTGGGTGTCGGACTGCTGGTGTCGTCCCTGTCCATGACTATGCAGCAGGCACTCCTCGGATCCTTTGTCTTTATGATGCCGTCCGTCATTCTTTCCGGATTCGCCACTCCCATCGAAAACATGCCCCACTGGCTCCAGAACGGTACCCTGCTCAATCCCTTGCGCCACATCATCACCGCTCTGCGCAATATATTCCTGGAAGGCGCCGGGGTAAGCATGATTTGGCCTCAGCTTTGGCCGCTATTGCTGATGGCCGGTTTTACGCTGCCGCTGGCGGGATGGATGTTTCGGCACCGATCACAATGACTTGCCAAAACCGTGATTAGGACGGGATGTGAGGCCATAATTGTGCTAAGCATATTGTAGCATCGGGAATACAGGCAAGTTGAGAATCACTCGAAGGAAGTATCACAGATAAGATGTCGATAGACGCAGATGATTTGACAAAGGTCAAAATTAGGATTTACTTGACCTGACACCAGATAAATATGATATTTGTATATCAATTGTTGTTTTGAATGATGCCGATATGGCAAGATCACAAAGGTTTTGACAAGCCGGATTTTCGTGAGGTAGTCTCAGCAGATCTGCATTCGACCAAAAATTTTGATATAAAGGAATATCTTCAATGCAATTTAGTTGCGATAAATATCCATGCCGTTAGCAACCTTAACCAAATTCAGTGCAACTTTAGGGAGAGCTCTTCTCGGTTCATCCCGTGATTTGACGCCTATAATCTTGGTCATCGCTCTGTTTCAGGTTCTGGTCCTGCATCAATCCTTTCCAGAGCTTTTATCCATTTTGGCCGGATTGGGATTGGTCATTGTTGGCTTAGCTCTTTTTGTGGTCGGTTTGGACATTGCTCTATTTCCCTTGGGCGAAACCTTGGCACAAGAATTTGCGCGTAAAGGAAGCCTGTTTTGGTTGTTGCTTTTCGCCTTTGCTTTAGGAACGGGGACAACTGTTGCTGAACCAGCCCTTATAGCCGTAACGATAGAGGGAGCTAAAGCCGTAGCTGACGCGGGACTTATTGAAAATATTCCTGGTTCGATAGACCATTATGCTCTTGGTGTACGCCTGACTGTGGCATTGTCCGTTGGTGCTGCGATAGTTCTTGGGGTGTTGCGAATTCTACGCGGTTGGCCACTGCCAGTTTTAATCGTTAGCGGTTACGTGTTGGTTATGCTCATGACCTTGTTCGCGCCGAAGGAGATCGTAGGATTAGCCTATGATTTGGGCGGAGTTACCACTTCAACGGTCACAGTGCCTCTCGTTACGGCTTTGGGTGTAGGGCTTGCACGCACTATACGCGGAAGAGACCCCTTAACGGACGGTTTTGGCCTCATCGCTTTGGCGTCCCTTACTCCTATGATTTTCGTCATGTTTTTCGGATTGATCGTACATTAGGTGAAACATGAAAATTCTTTTTGAGCCTATGTTGCTGTTGTTGGCCACAGCCAAGGACGTGTTGCCGGTTCTCGGCCTGCTGGTTTTATTTCAAACGCTTGTCCTAAAAAGACCTATCCCTCGGTTGCGAAGGATTATTTTTGGTTTCGGCTCAGTCCTGGTAGGCATGGCTTGTTTTCTTGGTGGACTGGATTTGGCTATATTCCCGCTCGGCAGAACCATGGCGTTTCAACTGGTTGAGGGTGCACAAAACGGTAGCAAGGCAACTTGGACAGCCTATGGGTGGGTTTATCTTTTTGCCTTTTTAGTGGGTTTTTCCACCACAATAGCAGAACCAACCCTCATCGCTGTGGCCCATAAAGCGCATGAAGCCTCGCGCAAAGCAGTGTCATCCTGGGGGTTGCGTATCGCGGTTGCTATCGGGGTTGCCGTCGGTATAACACTTGGCACTTTTCGAATTGTCACAGGGACACCGCTGTACCTTTATATTATGGCTGGATATGTAGTGGTAGTCATTCAAACCGTATTCGCTCCCCGAATGATTATTCCATTGGCTTTTGATTCCGGTGGAGTAACTACATCTACGGTTACCGTTCCCTTAGTTGCCGCACTTGGCTTGGGGTTGGCGTCCTCCGTTCCGGGCAGAAGTCCAGTTATAGATGGTTTTGGGCTCATCGCCTTTGCCAGTTTATTCCCAATCATTAGCGTTTTGGGATACGCCCAACTGGCTCAGTGGATAGTGCGACGTCGAAACCGTAATACATAAAAGAGCAGAGCTTCCATATGGAAGGAATCAAGCGAAGAGTGAGGGTGTGCAATGGCATATAAATCCATCGTAGCAATGGTTAAGCCAGAGTTGACCGACATGGTCGTCAATTCGGCAAAACAGGCAGGCGCTACTGGAGCGACAATTATATCCGCTTCGGGTACAGGTGCTCATGAGGCGAAAACATTTTTTGGCCTTAGCCTGGATATTCGCACTGATGTGGTTATTTTTCTGTTGGATGATATAATCGTTGAGCCAGTCCTGACTGCTATTATAGAGGCAGGACGGTTTAGCGAACCAGGTACAGGTATCGCTTTTGTGCTTGCTGTAGAGCAGACAGCTGGTTTTGAAAGTCAATTGTCAAAATCGCAGCGATGACGAAAGAAAATATTGTGTATTTCACGAACCGAAATGATGTTCATACTCGATAAGGAATTAACTTGCTCGGTGACATGTAACGAGCACTTTTAACCTCAAGGAAATAGTCAATCCACGGTGAAAATAACCTTTCTATCAGAGAGACAGATTTTCACCCGATATAATATTCGACACATATAATCAATTAGAGGGTAACCATGAAAAAAAGTGAGCCTTTTGCTTGTTTGCTGATTCTTTTATCCATTTGTTTTTTTTCACCTCTTCCTGTACATGCTGACGAGAAAATTGGGTTGTCTGACGGGCAGACTATTTATGTGCCTGCTTATTCACATATTTACATTGGCAACCGTGAACACCCCTTCTTATTGACGGTAACTTTAAGCATCAGAAATATTGATCCTAAGCATCGAATCAAAATCACAATAGTCGATTATTACGAAACCCAAGGGAAGCTATTAAAAAAATATGTAGAAAAGCCCGTAATTCTAAACCCATTAGAATCATTGCGCTATATTATACCAGAAAGAGACAAAGCTGGTGGGTCGGGTGCCAATTTCATAGTTGAATGGAAATCCGACAAATTGGTTAATCCACCTATTGTTGAATCAATAATGATTAGTACACAAAGTGGACAAGGCGTTTCTTTTACCTCTCGTGGTCAAGCAATCATTACATCTAAGTAATAAATTGCCTCGAACAACGGATTAAGGGAGTGCCAGAAAAAACATCATATCTTATGCCAACTCTTCCTTTAGAATAATTTCCTGCTCCGTGCCGTTTTAAAATAATCCCGAAAATCCTTATGGAATAAAGGTTTCCGGCGAAATACGTACAATAATATATCAACCCGTCAACTTTTGATGAGCTCGCAAAAAGTCATAAAATACCGTTTTCTGTCATTCCGGCGAAAGCCGGAATCCAGTATTTTCAAACAGTTGCAGAGCATCTGGACTCCGGCTTTCGCCGGAGTGACGACTTTTTGCGAATTCATCAAATTTGGACGTCTGGGAGCGTCTTGCATGCAGTGACCGGTGACCATCTTAAAACTGAAAAAGAAAAAACACCGGTTTATATTGTTGCATTGAAATCCTGGTTCTTTCCCGAAATGAGAGATGATCGAAGGGCCAGGATTTTTATTTTTCATACAATCTCATGACGAATGATAATTCACTAAACTGCCGACGATGTACCTCATAGTGTTAAGTCACTTTCTCTGATGAAAATTTTGATAAAGATTGATTAAATACAAACAATGTCAGACATCATAACACGATGAACATACATAAGGTTTCTCCTGTATTATTTTTTTAATTTTTAGTACAATTCAAAAAATATATGATAAAATATAAATCCATTATTGATGAACAATTTCTTTAAGGTGGAAATGATTTGATCCTCTGATAAAAATAACAGGTAGTTAAATGACAACCGTTCCAAAGAAGATATTAATTGTAGATGATGATGAAGATAAAAGGCAAGTCACAAAAAAGGCGTTGGTTAATTTTGGATACGAGCCGGAATGTGTCAAAAATGGTAAAGAAGCCTTGGCATTATTAAACAAGGAAAAATTCCCAATCGTTTTAATGGACTTAAGATTGCCCGAGATAAACAGTTTTACATATGAATACCAATATATAGGTAAAATGCCCGTTCTCTGGGTTTCTTTCTTATAAAATTAAATTTATTGCTTGATTGACAAAAGGTAATAAAAAAATATTTTTTAATTTTATTTTTCTCAAAATGGGTTTCACACAATTATATAGTTTTTTTCAACAGATTAGCTCTTATTCCACCGTGAAATATGTAAAAACGATTTTGCTTATTTTACTAATTATTACCGGCTGTGCGCGAGCCCCTTCACAAAAGCCCATAATAATCATTGAACCGCTTGAACCCCCAGTTGCAATATTAAGCTCTGATAAAGTATCTAAACTTATACAAGAAAAAATTACGGAATCTTCAGGCAAAAAGCGATTTGCGTGCCGGTCAGAGCTTATCTGCGGCATATCTCTAATTCCTTCTTTTTATCAACAGAGGAAATTTTCACCGGCATGGATGGGCGAAAATGGGCAGTTTGTTTTAGCAGATGACTTGCTCGAGGAAATTAAAAACTGCACCAATCATGCGTTAGAACCTGAAAACTATCACCTAAAAACCATTGAGACATTGCTCAATACAGTAAGAGGTGATCACCATACACTTTCTCTCGGTTATCATGATACAGCTGCAGATCTTGATATATTACTAACCGATGCGTTTTTGCTTGTTTCTTCCCATTTATTTTCCGGTCGTGTGAATCCGGAGACCATCCATTTGGATTGGAAAGCGTTCAACCCGGATATTGATTTGGCCAGCGTTTTTAACAATGCCTTAAAGGATCACACCATACGAAAAACACTGCAAAATCTTTCACCTCACCATCAAGAGTATTTAAATCTTCAATCGGCACTGAAAAAATATCGGAAACTAGCCGCTAAAACAGAATCGTTTTGGATACCTGTCGGGGAGATGTTACGACACGGCAAATCCAATGAGCGGGTCCGCACGTTAAGAAATCGGTTAATCTTCCTGGGAGATTTGAAAGCCACGAAGACTTCAAATCCAACTTTTTTTGACTTTGATCTTATAAAGGCTGTAAAAACATTTCAATTTCGTCATGGACTCTCAGTGGACGGCGTGGTTGGCGACCAAACTGTTGCGGCACTAAACATCTCTGTCCAGACAAGACTGCGTCAAATCGAACTTAACATAGAGCGATGGCGTTGGTTACCCAGAGACCTGGGCAACAAATACATCCTGGTAAATATAGCAAACTTCAAATTGTCCGTGATTGAACGCGGGCAGCCGATTATGGAAATGCGGGTGGTTGTTGGAAAGCCTTATCGAAAAACACCGGTATTTAGTGAAAAAATGCAGTATCTCGTCATAAATCCTTTTTGGAACGTTCCCATAAAGCTGGCAGTTGAGGATCTTGCGCCAAAAGTCTGCTCAGACTCTGGCTATCTGTCCGCAAAACAAATCAAAGTGTATAAAAACTGGCGGGATGATTCACCTGAAATAGACCCGGCGCTCATCAGTTGGTGCACGTTAACCCTGGAATCTTACTTTCCGTATAAACTGCAACAAGCCTCTGGCCCGCATAATCCACTGGGAAAAATAAAATTTATATTTCCCAATAAATATGCCGTTTACCTTCACGACACACCGGACAAATCTTTATTTGACAGAACTTTAAGAGACTTCAGCTCCGGATGCATCCGCGTGGAAAAGCCCTATCTTCTGGCTGAATTTCTTTTAAAATCAGATGCCCGTTGGACAAAAGAAGCCATTTTGGATTTATTTAAAAGCTCAGAGCGTAAAAACATTTTTCTAAATGAACAAATCCCCGTCCATCTGGTTTATATCACTGCATGGGCAGATAATGGCGGCGTCGTTCATTTCCGTAACGATGTGTATGAACAAGACCGGATACTGGACAACGCCTTGAAAGAACCGCCACCTACTAATTTGGGAAGCTAATAATTGATCATGAGACTTCTTCTTCTGTAATCAAAATCAATGAGGCCATCATTCACCTACAAAAGGAGGAAAGCCCGATGCCCACGAACCTATTTAGTGGATGGCGCTGAAAAATCTGTGGGTATGGACGGCAACGCCCGTTTTGGGAATCCTTGTGTCCGAGGGTAAGATAATCCAGAGAAGCATAACGAAGGTACTAAGTCCTATTTCTGAATAACCTGTTGTTTTCAAGGTATCCGTAGTTTGCTTAAGACAGGGGCAGAAAATCACAACCACCCGGAAACACCGTTGAATAAAATTACGAGCGAATAATCCGTGGAAAGTAAAAATATACTGTTTGCGGTCTCAAAATTGGGCCTATAAAAAGGAGGTTTAAAATGCAAGCACGTGCACCACTCATGATAGAACACCGTTTAATCGAACGAATAATTGGAATAATCAAAAGTACTCTGTCTGAAATTGAGAAGGAAGAAACAGTTGATCCAGTATTCGTTGACACAACGGTTGACTTTATTCGTACATATGCTGACAGAACTCATCACGGAAAAGAAGAAGATATTCTTTTCAGAGAACTTGGCAAAAGGGATTTGTCTGAAGAAGATCTGACAAATGAGATTGCAAGGATTGCCAACCTTTCACTTAAGAAAGGATATCAAATTGAAGATGAGAAGAGGGTGTTAACCAGAGATGAAGCATATGAGCAAATAAGCCACAGTGCTTCGTTGTTTAAAGCTATTCTGGAGTATGTTGAGAAGGTTGATTGATAACTGAATGGAACTTGCAGCAGTTTTTTCTTTTTTCATTGCTTTTTGGAATGTTATGTTATTATCTGGCTGGCCGGAAAGGGTATAATAAAAAATTATGGTTAATCATGGGAATTTTGTTCGGCGCGTTTGCCCTGCCTTTTATCATTTTAGGCAAAATTGATTCTTACCGATTCCTATGAAGAGGCAATTGATCTTCTTTTCAAGGGCAAGATCAATGTCATTGTATCTGATTTTTATTTTTGTGCACTGACGGCTTACCGCTACCAAGATAAGGGCCTGATCGCAGGGGAGTCGCCGCTGACCTTTGAGCCATTGGGCATCGCCATGGCCGAAGATACACTGTTGATCAACTGGGTTCAGAATTTTATGATCAGTCTCAAAGGCAGTGGTAAATTAAAAGAGATGGGTAAGAAGTGGCTTAAAGGAGGCTCATGGATCGATGAGTTACCTTAAGCTGGGATTTATATAAATACGAAAAAGTTCAAAGACAAAATTCTAGGAGTTTGTTTTGGTACAACATATCTTTAGCTCTAATCTTCATATTATTTTTTTGGGATATATTTTATTCAGCAAATTAAATCTATAAGTGACTTTTAGGTTAAAGGCATTATAATTTTTCTATGTGATACCGTTTATCAATAAGGGCAAATCCATTTTCGGGGGTTTGCCTT
>CAZIIV010000042.1:0-19399 GCA_964539365.1 uncultured Desulfobacteraceae bacterium
CTGACACCTGAAAAAAGGATCAGCATCTACCAACGGCCTTGATTTACATTCCTTCTGAACCTTTCTGCAACCTTCCATGATATAATCTTATATTATTGTCAAGTCGCTTGACGAATAAGAACGCTACAAGTAAGTAAAGAATCCTGGGCCAGAGGACAAGGCTTTGGTTATCCCCAGAGGGGATTTGCTTTGTTGGAAGTTCATTGACTTATTGAAATTCCAAATAACAAATCCCAAAAAATTTACCCTGTTAAATAATGCTACGCATTAAATCTTCGATTTATTTAACAGGGCAGGCAAATCACAATGACCGAAATTCAAAAATCCAAACAATGTCTCGTCATGGAAGATTTCGGTCACGGATGCCGAGGGAATGAAGACCAAACACAGATCGCCGGGAGGACAACCCATGAATCAGACAGATATTATCATAAAAAATGGCACCATTTTGACCTTGGATTCGAAAAATTCTATTTTTGAAAGCGGCTTTTTATGTATTCGCGGCGACAGTATTTCCAAAATCGGGACCGGAACCCCCGCGTCAGTTACGGCCGAAAAGATCATAGATGCCCGGGGCGGTCTGATCCTTCCCGGCCTGGTGAACTGTCATACCCACGCAGCCATGAGCCTTTTTCGGGGGCTTGCCGATGACCTTCCCCTTATGGAATGGTTAAACAACTACATCTTTCCGGCAGAACGCAACATGGATGCGGAATTTGTTTACACCGGATCCCTGCTTGCCCTCGCTGAAATGATCCTGTCCGGCACAACCACATTCTGTGACATGTATCTGTTTGAGGACCAGGTGGCGATGGCGGCTCGAAAAGCCGGGGTAAGATGTCTGGTAGGAGAAGTCTTGTACGATTTTCCCTCGCCAAATTACGGACCCGTGGAAAATGGTCTGGTGTATACCGAATCCTTGATTCAAAAATGGCACAAGGATCCCCTGGTGTCCATTGCCGTAGAGCCTCATTCCCTTTTTACCTGCAGCTCCAAACTCCTTACCGCGTCAAATGAACTGGCTTTAAAATATAAGGTACCGGTAATTATCCATGTGGCAGAGACATTAAGCGAAGTTTCCGAAATAAAAGAAAAATATGGCAAATCACCGGTAAAATATCTGGACTCATTGGGGCTTTTAGGTCCTCACCTGATCGCAGATCATTGCGTTCATATTGAGGATGCGGACATAAAAACACTGGCCGTAAACGGGGCAAAGGTGGTTCATAATCCGGAAAGCAATATGAAGCTGGCGTCCGGGATTGCCCCGATTCCCCAAATGCTTTCACAGGGCGTGACCGTAGGATTGGGAACGGATGGTTGCGCCTCCAATAACAACCTGGACCTTTTTTCAGAAATGGATACCGCGGCCAAACTCCACAAGGTGAACACCCTTGATCCGACCGTGATGGATGCTCTTTCCGTGTTAAAAATG
Organism: uncultured Desulfobacteraceae bacterium; assembly: GCA_964539365.1. GTDB lineage: Bacteria > Desulfobacterota > Desulfobacteria > Desulfobacterales > UBA11574 > S5133MH16. The sequence continues at coordinate 1,436 of CAZIIV010000042.1, forward strand.
GCCACTATCCACGGAGCACGGGTGTTGGGGCTTGACGGTGTCACCGGTTCTTTGGAAGTGGGGAAAAAGGCGGACGTCATTGTGATAGACACTCATAAACCGCATCTTACCCCTATGTATAATGCAGCCTCTCACCTGGTCTATGCTGCCAGGGGAAACGATGTCATCCACTCCGTTATCAACGGCCGACCGGTTATGGAAGATCGCAAATTACTAACACTGGATATTGCCGAGATCATCACCCAGGCCAGAGAAACGTCCATCCGTGTGAGATCGTGGCTCTCATAAGAAGGTAGCGTCCGGTTTAATCTCAGGTTAATTCTGCACAAAGATCCGGAAGTTCTTTTAGCATTCTATCCAGTTTTGTCCTGTTTTCAGTATGAACCATATCCCGGACCAGGGTGAATTTCAGTTGGACCGCTTCAGTGTAACCGAACATTACGGCGGACAGGAGAAAACTCAGATCAGAAAAATATTTCCGAGCAAACCATTGATGCCGGGAAGAAAAATGAGCGGAAATCGCTTGGATCCTATCTGATACCTTTCTTTCAGCTCTTTGAACCCATGATCTGAGGTCTGCAGCAACTCTTTGATGATTCGAGGTGAGAATGTCAATTGATCAGCACTCCAAACAGGAGCATTACCTATTTGTTAAAATGGTTTTCACCCATTAACTTATTCATTTTTTGAGCCAAAGCCTTGCAATCAGGTTTCAGGTGTCAGGTGTCAGGAGTAAGAAGCGAATTAGCTGATACCTGACACCTGACACCTGAAACCAAAAAGTTTTGGATAGCAATTAACAAACTGGTAATGCACCCCTCCAAATAATATTTTCACACTTTTTTTCTCTATTTTTCAATATAGAAACGCCATTGGCAAAACATATCATTCGGATGAGGATCCGGAGGCGCGAAACGACACTCAACTCTAATGGCAGGATCTATGACCTGCGCAAAGCTGGTAAATTCACCCCGGTGCATTTCCTTGCAATCAAATTCTCCCAGACCGCGCCTGAGCCTGGCTTCCTGAGTCGGGCAGGACGGCACGGAGATGATGACTTCCTCGCTCGATTCTTGAATCTCATATCCGACCAGGATGCACCAAGGGAAAAACTTCAAGGCCTTCACAAAACCTTTAAGCCCTCGTTCCTGGATGTGAAACCGGGAGATCAAGTCTTTTGCGGCCATTGAGGAAACCCGTCCCCACACCCTTTCATTAAGTCGCTCTGCCGTAGGCTGGTCAAATCGCTCCGCCACATAGAGAAACCAAAACGCATCCACCACCCTGTAGTGCCACAGGAGAAATTCAATATATTTTCTGAGTTCCGGTGCATCCATGTCTTTAAAAATATCCATTTTCATAATTTTTTTCTCCTTTTCTGTTGCGAACAACATGACTGTATATTATTAGATTTCAGACCTTGAGATCTCGTTAAAAATCGGAGCATTTTTTTGAACAAAAATCTTATTTATGTAAAACATCACGATGCTTGTTCCTGGTTTCTGGATACTGGTTCTGGAAAATAACTTGCAAGTTAGGGGCTTCGCCCCGATTGGCCTCCGGCCCATAGGGCCTACGCCCCGGTGGGAATACTGGAATGATGGAACATTGGAATATTGGATTTAAAGGAATGAAGCCAATTGAAACAGATGATTTTCTGCTTTTCGTGCCCACCATTCCAGTATTCCACTATTCCATCATTCCAGATCTACGGCGCTGACAACTGCCAAAAAAGGACCTATTATTACAATGTATTGTAGAAATTCCGAGACGTTAAATTATGGGTCAAGGAGGGGGTACACACCTGGTCGGGAGATAGCGACCAAAGGAAACTTCTGCCTTATAAACCCCCTCCTTTTCCCTTTGTGGGTGCTTCCTCTGCCGGTATCAGAGGAAAAAAAAGCCCTTCAAACTCTTAAAGCTTGAAGGGCTGCACCCAGTTTACTTGACCCTTATTCATTGATATACATCAAACACCGCTCTGTTTCACCGCAGAGAGATGAGTATATGCTAAGGCAGGTCTTCTGACTTCCGGTTCATCCTAGTTTCCGCGCCTTCCCACCTGGCTAAAACCAGTCAGTGGCATGTTGCAGATTTCGTCACCGGTCACAGCGGCGGGACCGCTCTCGATTCTCACGGGATTCCCTATTAAGCCAAATCGGCACCTTGATTATCTTTCTAAATAATGTTTTAATATATGTCAAGTCATTAAGTGCGCCTGCATTCAAAATGTGAGATTATCATAAAGTGAGACCGGGTATGAATCATGGCTGCTGTTTGCTAAGATTGCCATGGCTATTTGGTTTCAGGTGTCAGGAAGCATGTTCAGTCACAACTTTTTATAGACCTCAAGATCCTCCACGTCCATATAACCGCTATGGGTCACCTCGTTCCCCCCCTTAACCCTGACACCTGACACCTAAAAAAGGCTTCATGTATTCTCAACCCATGATAAAATATGACGACCACTGGGCACGTGACCATGTGGATTATCATTTTTTCTTCTGCAACAGTCCATGATAGCATTTGGTCAACTTTACAAATGCTTCGGGGTTCCCTCCCTGATCCGGATGATGCTTTAAGGCCATCTTCCGGTATAACCGGTTAAAGCATTTGAGATCCATCTTTTTTAAGTTTTCCCAGCTTGTTTCAAAAAGTTTTGCAGCCTCCTCCATGTTCACGCGAACTTTTTTGGGCGGAAGGTACGTCCGGTGGCGGTTCATGAAGTCATAAAGGTAGTCCTGGAAAAAGGAACGCCGGGAAAATTCGTTGTCGAAATACATAATCACATATTTTATCAAATAGTCTTGCAAACGGTCTGACGTTTCCATGCCTGCCCAAAATTTCTTATCATCATTAAGCCGGCAAACCGCATCAATAAAAAACTCATCCATTTTGATCTGGTTTAAATCCTGTGGTCTTTGAGTGGCAATGACGCCGAGAAAAAAATCTTGAAGATCAAAAATAGTGTAAACATATGCTTTCCGTTCATTGGGCTGAAGAATGCGCTCCTGAACCATAAAGTACTGCTCAATCTCATCACGAGATTTCCCATGAAGCACGTTAAATACCTTGAGCGGCATCTTGCTCAGGTTGCGCTGGTCTATCTGAGCAAATTTTAGATAATGGATACGACGTTTGTCGAATATATGAACCTGCGGATACGTTTCCGGTGAATCTGTCTTAGACTTGCCGAAGGACCGCTGAAACCCCCTGATTACCCGCTTTATTTCAGGATCCAAAAAATCCCAGAATATATGATCCAATTCGTCCTGATCCGGATACAGCCCAAATTGTGCCAGCGCGTCTTCAATTACTTCATCGTAATAGTACCCGTGTGCACCGAGATAAACAATATATTTGGAGGGATCCGTACCCAGATCGAAAACATCCCGACTTTTTAAGCACATACCGTCAGGGTACGTTTCCCGAATATAATAATGTGCCTGATCTTTTATTTTCATTCTTGCAAGATACATAATAATTTAATCATAACGCATACAACGATTTGAAACAAGGTCTGTTTTAACAAACCCCAGGGCAAGCGCATTTGATTTCTGTGCAGCATAGCGACGGCGTGTTTCTCTTGGAAACCGACTGACTGTTTGAAGGACATTAGCACGCGTTAGACCGAGCCGAACGAAATGATGATCTAAAAAAATCAATAGGATAAGTTAGCGAGGAACTGTTCTTAATAACTTTGGCGCGGCTCGGACTTACGGGTGCTTATGCATAAGTTTCAGTCGGTTGGAAAGAGATATACGCCGTCGCGGAGCGGTCTCCTTAGTATTGGGATTCAAATGTGTGTACCCTGTAGCAAATCCCATAATTGCTTAAACATGAAAAATATCCGGAATGCACCTCAGGTTTTAAAACAGCTATCTGTTGAGCTATCGGCGGAAAACCAAGGATTATTCCGAAAATTAACCCACCAAAGTTCGGTGGCGGGTTAAAATTTGATTCTGATCCCAGAGAAATAGGCTCAGCATTTCACGGGGCGCAGATATTGGCGGAAAAGACAGTTTTCGTTCAGGCACTAACTATTCGCCACAACATTTCTGATGATCATTTCCATCCGGGGAGAGGCTTGTTCGGCCACGTCAATGATTTGTTCAACGGTTGCAGGAACCGGCATATCCGGATCATGAACATTGGTTATGGTGGACAGGCCGAGCACCTTCACCCCGGCATGGACTGCCGTAATAACTTCCTGTATGGTTGAGAACCCCACCGCATCGGCGCCGATGGTCCTTAAAAAGCGGACCTCGGCCGGTGTTTCAAGTGACGGCCCTTTAAGTCCGGCATAAGTTCCTTTCCGTAAAGGGATACCGGCATGTTTGCCGGCTTTTTCCGCAAGGGCCGACAGCTTTTTGTCGTATGCATGGATCATATCCGGAAATCGGATTCCCCAGCTATCCTCATTCGGTCCGATCAAAGGATTTTCTCCCGTCAAATTAATATGATCCTCAATGATCATAATGTCCCCGGCAGTAAATTCGGGATTAAGGCCTCCGGAGGCATTGGTCAGTATCAATATCCTGACCCCCAGTTCCTGCATAACCCGTACCGGGAAGGCCACTTCAACCGGCGAGTACCCCTCGTAAAGATGAAACCGGCCCTGCATGGCGATGATCTGTTTGTCGTCCATGTGGCCGAAAAGAAGCCGACCCGGATGGCTTTCAACGCTTGATGTCGGGAAATGAGGAATATTTTTATAGTCAACGCATTCGGATATATTTAGAATTTCCGCACTTTTCCCAAGGCCTGTTCCGGTCATCATGCCGATTCGGGGTGGCCTTGTAATACGGGCTCTCAAGAATTCAGCCGTTTCAATGGCTCGTTTTATATAATTTCTCATCATTGAGCTGTCCTCCGGGAGATTCAACAATCTCTTGTAATCAATAATCATGCTCAAATCTAAACGAGTTGTGCTTTAAAAAAATCTTAGCGGTAAAGTTATGATATTGCATATCAGGCAAACTTAATGCTTGCAAGATTTAGCTATAAATTTATTGACATGTTTTTTTGCAGCCTATAATTGTTTACGGTTGTATTGAAGATATGCTATATAAATTCAAAAAATTGTTTTTTATTTTATTAGGAGAATCAAACCATGTCTGAGGATGTCATCGGAGCGGTAATGGTAGTTGGCGGCGGGATTGCCGGAATGCAATCCGCTCTGGATTTAGCTGATTCCGGATATTATGTTCATCTCGTTGAAAAGTCACCGGCCATCGGTGGGACAATGTCACAACTGGACAAAACCTTTCCCACCAATGACTGTGCCATGTGAATTCTTTCACCCAAACTGGTCGAGGTCGGCCGGAACTTAAATATCGAACTTCACACGTGTTCTAAGATAGAACAAATTGACGGAGACGAGGGAAACTTCAAGGTAAAAATCCGCAGAATGCCCAGATATGTTGATTTTGAAAAATGTACGGGCTGCGGAGAATGCGCGGGAGTAAATTTAGATAAAAACAATCCCCCCAAAGAAGTCGATGGAAGATTATGGATTGATCGAATTAAAATCGATGAAGACAAATGCATTCACTGTGGGGATTGCGTAAGGGCCTGTATGGATGAAAATCCGGAAAATCATGCATTGACGACTGTTGTGCAGAAAAGATTTGAGGCCATACGGCACGAACAGATAATAAAGCAGCCCACATGCCTTCAGAAAATTCTGGGGATGACTCAACAGGAACGAAAAGCATTCTGGCAGGACCAGTTCACAAAATGCATCAAATGCTATGGGTGCATCGACATGTGCCCCGTGTATGTAGAAGAACCGGATGGATTGGATCTTTCGAAATGGGTTGAAAAAGGCCGGGTGCCCCCTCCCTTTCCTCTTTTCCACCTTTTCAGAGCCTATCAGGTATGGGATACTTGTGTGTTGTGCGGTGAATGCGAGAATACATGTCCTGCCCAAATCCCATTAAAAACCATACAAGATTTTGTTCGATACCTCCCCCCCGAAAAGGTTTTCGAGGTGATTCCCGGCCTGGAAAAGGAAGCTCGGAACGAAATTCTTAACTTTGTTGAAAAAAAGAAAAACATCGTCAAAGAGGATAACCTGTGATGTTTGATATGGTCCTTACCACCTGCCCGTTTTGCGGAACCGGCTGCAATTTCTACTTGAAAGTTCTGGAAGGAGAAATTACCGATGTGGTTCCCTGCAAGACACATCCTGTCAGCAAGGGGGAATTGTGTATCCTGGGTCGAAATGCCTATAAATTTATTCAGAACAAAAATCGCCTGACAAAACCTTTGATTAAAAAGGGTGATGACTTTATAGAAGTGAGTTGGTCAGAGGCCTATCAGCGACTTGCAGACGGCCTGCTTGGAATTAAAAACAACTATGGTTCGGATGCCCTTGCCGTACTGTCGAGTGCAAAATGCACCAATGAAGAAAACTACCTTATAATGAAATTCACAAGGGGCGTTCTGGGAACGAATAATATCGACCATTGTGCACGCCTCTGACATTCATCCACGGTGGCAGGTCTTGCCGCTGCATTCGGTGCGGGCGCCATGACAAACTCAATTGATGAGATCGATGATACGGACTGTATCCTTGTCATCGGCAGCAATACGACCGGTCAACATCCTTTGGTGGCCAGCAGAATCATTCGGGCCAAAAAAAAGGGGGCGAAACTCATCGTCATCGATCCCAGAAAGATACCCCTCACAGAATATGCGGACCTCTTTATCCAGGTGAAACCCGGAACCAACGTTGCCCTTCTCAATGGAATGATTCATATTCTTATTGAAAAGGGGTTAATTGACGAAACCTTCATTCGGGAAAGGACAGAAGGATTTGAAGAACTGAAACACAAGGTCAAGGAATATCCGGCGGAACGGGTCAGCGAAATTACCGGTATTACCAGGGAAGCCCTGGAGAAGGCAGCGCTTCTTTACGGCAGGGCGGATAAAGCCATGATCTTCTATGCCATGGGCATAACCCAGCACACCACGGGAACGGACAATGTCAAGTCCGTAGCCAATCTTGCCATGGTAACCGGAAATATCGGTCGTCTTTCCACTGGAGTCAACCCTCTCAGAGGACAGAATAATGTCCAGGGGGCCTGTGATATGGGTGCGCTGCCCAATGTCCTGACCGGCTATCAGCCGGTGTCGGACCCGAGCGCAAGGTCTGTGTTCCGGGAGAAATGGAATTTGTCGTTACCTGACACTCCGGGTCTGACCATGGTGGAGATGATGGATTCTGCCAGACAAGGTTCCGTTAAGGGCATGCTCGTGGTCGGCGAAAATCCCATGATGTCCGACCCGGATACCAGACACGTAAAAGAATCACTGGAAGCTCTGGACTTTCTGGTTGTGCAGGATATCTTTTTGACCGAAACCGCAAAACTTGCCCACGTCATCCTTCCGGCCGGCTCATTTGCTGAAAAGGAAGGGACGTTTACCAATACAGACCGGCGCGTTCAACGGGTCAGAAAGGCCATAGACCCCATAGGACAATCAAAGCCCGACTGGAAAATCATCTCGGAACTGGCCGGAGAAATGGGCGGTACGGGGTTCGATTTTGACTCGCCCAAAGAAATCATGGAAGAGATCTCCTCCGTGACTCCTTCTTATGCAGGGATTACTTATGAACGGCTGGATAAGGGTGAGGTGCTTCACTGGCCCTGTCCGGACAAAAACCATCCGGGAACTCCGTTCCTTCATGCAAAAAATTTCCCGCGGGGGAAGGGGAAATTTTTTGCGCTCGATTATATTCCACCTGCCGAGCTTCCGGATAGTAAGTATCCCTATATACTTAGTACAGGAAGGATTCCCTTTCATTTCCACGGAGGGAGCATGACACGAAAAATTGATATTTTAAATCAAGAAGCCCCCACAGGGTATGTGAACATCCATCCTGAAGATGCAAAAAAGCTGGGTATCGCTGATGGGCAATGGCTTAACGTAAGTTCTCGCCGGGGAGAGATATCGATTAAGGCCAATATATCTACCGAGGTTAACCCCGGAATCGTCTTTATTCCCATGCATTTTTCAGAATGTGCCGTCAATACCCTTACGGATAGAAAATTTGATGCCATAGCAAAAATACCCGGCTTTAAAGTCTGTGCGGTAAACATCACAAAGCAAGATTAGAAAAACTTAGGGGCTTTTCAATAGGTAAAAACAATGAAAGAAAGGATCAAGAGAGAAGCAAGAAATATCCTTAATCAAGGATGGGATGGCGTCCTCGGACTCATGAATAGATGGGGACACATCGGGCCATATCTTTTTCGCGATCCCGAAGAACTCGAAGCCCTGGAGATCGAGCCCAGATATAACCTTGCAAAAACCATTCAATTGATGCTCACCAGACGTCCGGATCTTCGCATCACGGCAGTCGTGAGAGGGTGCGATGTGAGGGCACTCCGTGAATTGGAGAAAATGGGAACAATAAACACCCAAGGCCTGCATCTTATCGGTATACCCTGTTCTCACGAGCAGGCTGAGATATGCAATTGTGAAAAGCCCGTTTACGAGACATTGAATTGTACGGGGTGCTGGAAATGTATGGAAGTCTGTAAGGAACTGGCGATTGAACGGGTAAATGTTTGCCCGATTCTACTGCCCAGTGAATATGACATGGGTTTGGCAAAAAGAAAGGCGATTTATATTTCCTACGCACAGGCGGTACCCCTTAAGGCCATGCGGGATAGCGAGCATTGTTTGAAGATTGCCGGCGTTATGGATTGCAAGGGGTGTGAGACGGCCTGCATGGCAGATGCCATATTGCACGAAGATCACGAGCAACTGATTGAAATTGAGGTGGGGTCGGTTATCCTCGCACCCGGTTTTGAGCCTTTTGACCCGTCTAAGTTGGACAATTATATATACGCCAATCATCCGAACGTTGTCACTTCCATGGAGTTTGAACGGATTCTTTCCGCCTCCGGCCCTACCGGGGGTCACCTTGTCAGAATGTCCGATCACAAGGAACCTAAAAAAATCGCGTGGCTTCAATGCATCGGGTCAAGAGATTTGAACGGGCGTGGCAATGCCTTTTGCAGCTCCGTATGCTGCATGTATGCCATCAAAGAGGCGGTCATCGCTAAAGAGCATGCCGGCGGCGACCTTGACTGCGCCGTATTTTTCATGGATATGCGGACCTCTGGAAAGGATTTTGAAAGATTTTATGAATCCGCCAGGCATCACCATGGTGTCCGCTTTATTAGAAGCCGCGTACATACCTTAGATCCTGGTGCTGAAGATGACCTTACCCTTCATTACATAACCGAAAACGGAACGTTTCAATCCGAAAACTTCGACCTGGTTGTTTTGTCCGTGGGCCTTCAAACCTCTGCTGAAGTTATGGAACTTGCGAACAAGCTCGGTGTCGAGCTTACCCGCGGCAATTTCTGTAAAACAGATCCATTTGAACCTGTTGCGACATCAAAGAACGGAATTTATGTCTGCGGTGCATTTCAGAGTCCCAAAGATATTCCCCAGTCCGTGATTGATGCCAGCGCCGCTGCCACCGCAGCAAGTGAAATATTAAGTGATGTCCGAAATACGTTAACAAAAACTCCGGAGGTCGTCCCCGAAACAGACATTGTCGGCCAGCGCCCAAAAATAGGCGTTTTTGTCTGCAAATGCGGCATTAATATCGCCGGTGTCGTGGATGTGCCTGCTGTAACTGAATACGCGGCATCGTTACCTTACGTGGAATACGTCACAAACAACCTCTATACCTGCTCCCAGGATACCCAGGACACCATGGCAAAGGTTATCAAGGAAAAAGAGCTGAACCGGGTTGTGGTCGCCGCATGCACACCGAAAACCCATGAAGGTTTATTTCAGGAAACCCTTATAAACGCCGGGTTAAACAAATATCTTTTTGAAATGTGCAATATCCGCAATCAAGATTCATGGGTTCATAAAAACAATCCGGAATTGGCAACGGAAAAAGCAAAAGATCTGGTTCGAATGTCCGTCACAAAGGTTGCCCTCATGGAACCCCTCAAAGAGGCTGAATTGGAAGTCAATCAGACCGCAATGGTTTTGGGCGGCGGCATATCCGGAATGGCCGCGGCAAGGAGTCTTGCCCGTCAGGGATACGAGACTCATCTTATCGAAAAAACCGCACAACTTGGCGGTCAGGCGTTACATCTATTCCGGACAGCGGAAGATGAAGATGTGCGAGAAAAAGTTAACGGATATATTGATGAAATAAATAAAAATAAAAGCATTCATGTTCATCTCGATTCAACCATTACCCATGTGAACGGCTTTGTGGGAAATTTTGAATCGGAGCTTTCCTCAAACAGCAAAACACAGATTTTAAAACATGGCGTCGCCGTATTGGCAACCGGCGCATGGGAATTGAAACCCGAGGAATATCAATATGGCATGGACCCGAGAATCCTTACCAATCTGGATCTTGACAAAAAATTCATAGAAAAAGACCCAACCCTGGAAAATCTCACCTCGGCCGTATTTATCCAGTGTGTGGGCTCGAGGGAACCCCGGCGCCCCTATTGCAGCCGGGTCTGTTGCGCCCATTCCATTGAAAGCGCATTGGAATTAAAACGACGCTGTCCGGAGATAAACGTGTATATCCTATACCGGGATATCCGGACATGCGGCGAGCAGGAATACCTTTACCAAAAGGCTCGAAAGGCGGGTATTATCTTTATCCGATTTTCACTGAACCACAAGCCCGAGGTCGACCTGAACGAAGGCCAACTCCGGGTTAGGGTAAGGGATCATATTCTCCATCGACTGTTGGAAATCTCCGCCGATCTTGTAACCCTTGCTTGTGCCATCGTGCCAAATCGGGATGAAAAACTTGCCAATTTTTTTAAGGTGCCCATAAATGATGACGGTTTTTTCGTGGAAAAACATGCCAAGCTGGGACCTTCGGAATTCGCCACGGACGGAGTGTTTCTTTGCGGGATGGCCCATTATCCGAAACCGATCGACGAATCCATCGCCCAGGGGCTTGCGGCCGCATCCCGTGCCGTAACTCTTCTGTCCCGTAAAAATATATTTATGAGCGGAACAGTTGCCATGACCGATCCTGTGCATTGCAGTTCCTGCGGGGTATGTATTTCGGTCTGTCCTTACTCGGCAGCTTCTTTTATCCCCGAAGATGACCGTTTTTTTCCGGGCAGAGCACAAATCAATCCAGTGCTTTGCAAAGGGTGCGGGTTATGTGCGGCATCCTGCAGATCGGGGGCGATTCATCTTAGAGGATTCGACAATGATCAGATTTTTGCGCAGATTTTTGCATTGAATGAGGCAGGATAGGGAGATTTTTAAGATGTCACATTGGGAACCCAAAATTGTCAGTTTTTTGTGTAACTGGTGCAGTTACGGTGCTGCGGATCTGGCGGGCGTCAGCCGAATGGAATATCCGCCAAACATCCGGGTAATCCGCATTCCCTGTACCGGGCGCATGAGCCCAAAATTTATTTTAGCCGCGTTCAGACAGGGAGCAGACGGCGTCTGGGTCTCCGGATGACATCCCGGCGAATGCCATTACCTGGAAGGTAATTACTATGCCCGGAGAAAGTTTGCGTTATTCAATAACTTAATTGAACATATGGGGATCGAACCCGGCCGCCTGCATTTTTCATGGATTTCATCCGCGGAATCGACCAAATTCGTTGATGTGGTAAACCAGATTACCGCAGCAGTCAAGGCGCTGGGGCCCAGTAAGAATTTTATCAAAACACAAGCCAGGGTGGCGTAACATGCTCGCGTACATCGCTAAAATAAAGGAGATATCCCGTCGGCTGTTACAAGAGGGCAAGGTTGATATGGTCATCGGCTTCCGAAAGGGAACCATTCCTATGATGAATGAACCCTGTGTGATCAAAACTCCTGAAGATGTTGACATCCTTGTGTGGGACAGCAACTGCGGAATCAATCTTGCAAACTATCTTGCGGACAGAAAGGAAAACATCGGTATTGTTTCCAAGGGGTGCGATTCTCGAAACATTGTCACCCATATTATTGAAAATAAAATCAAACGGGACCAGCTGGTTATTATCGGCGTACCGTGCAAGGGAATGATTGACCGGCGTAAAATCCAGGCACTGTTTGAGGCCGAAATACAGAATGTAATCGAGGCGGACGGTGTCATTACCATCAAAGGCCGGGGGTTTGAAAAAACGTTGAACAAAAAAGAAGTGTTGCAGGATAATTGCGCTGTGTGCATTCACCGTAACCCGGTAATATATGATGAACTTGCGGGAGATCTTGTCCAGGAGCAAAAAGATGTAGACAGATATAAGGACGTCCGCAAAATCGAATCCCTGTCGCCGGAAGAAAAATGGACATATTTTGACAGTCTGCTTTCATCCTGTATCCGCTGCTATGCCTGCAGAAATGCATGTCCCCTTTGCTACTGCCCCACATGCTTCGTGGACGAATCACGGCCCCAGTGGGTCGGCAAAAGCATCGATCCCATTGATACCCGGACATTCCATTTTTTACGGGCCTATCACTGTGCCGGCCGCTGCACGGACTGTGGTTCATGTGAACGCGCCTGTCCCATGGGAATAAACGTTCGTATCTTTACAAAAAAACTGGAAAAAGATTGTCTGGAGCTCTTCGACTGGGAAGCCGGCATGACGCTGGAACAGCGGCCCCCTCTCGATACCTACCGACCGGACGATCCGGATGATTTTATAAGATAATGATTGGATAATGAATTAACTTATGGAGCCAACTGGTTATATTTTATTATCAGTTGGCGGCACAACATCACTATTTAATACACCAGAACTTATTGAAAAATTATGCAATGCATATATAACATATTGTAGTCCTTTTTGGGGTTGGGGTTATAAGATGAACGTTATTACCATTAACAAGCAAGACTGGGCGCGAGGAGTTGAGCGGTTATATGATTCTTATCGATTATTCGGTCCGGTCAAACAAGATGAATTTCATAATTTCAGGGAGCTTGTCAAGGGCGAGCTTCCGGATCTCAACTTATTAAATACCCGGCTTTCGGCAAAATCCATGGTCTATCCCCAGTCTGAAAAGATGTTCGAATTCACTCTGGATGAAAACCGGAATGATCATCATATATTAAAAGAAATCCACAAGGATTATTCCCCTCGAGCGGTTATCGGTATCAGACCTTGTGATGCCAAGGCATTTCTTCTGGTCAAAGCAAATTTTGACGCCCCCGAGTATAAAGACCCGTACTGGATTCAATCTTATGAAGCAACCACTTTCGTCGGATATGCCTGCAACACTCCTTGCTCTACCTGCTTTTGCACCACTGCGGGCTGCGGTCCGTTTGGTGAACAAGGACTGGATCTGCTTCTCGTTGATGCGGGCGAACATTATTTCTTAAAAATACTCACCCAAAAGGGGGAAAGATTGTTAACGGCCGCTGGCTGGAGTTTAGAGACGGATTCAGATACCGCAAGCCATAAGATCGAAACCCTGAAGCAGGCGGCAGAGGAAAACATAACCACCAAGATTTCAACGGACAAATTAAAGGATAAAAAAACAACGGAACTTTTCGAAGCCCCTTTCTGGGAAAAGGTGGCTTTTGCCTGTATCAACTGCGGAACCTGTACCTATGTGTGTCCCACGTGCTGGTGTTTTGACATTCAGGACGAAACCTCGGGACATTCCGGGATACGGTTGCGCAACTGGGATAGCTGTATGTATCCGATCTTTACCCTGCACGGATCCGGTCACAATCCCAGAAACACCAAGATGAAGCGGGTTCGCCAGCGGTTTATGCACAAGCTCAAGTATTATCTGGATAAATATGGAAACGGAATTCAATGTGTGGGCTGCGGTCGATGCATTCGTCACTGCCCGGTTAATATTGATATCCGTAAGGTTTGTAATTTGATGAACAATTATGAGGCATTGCCCTTGAATTCATAAACCGGTTTAAAATATTAAGCAGTCAATCCTCAACAGGAGTTACACCAGTGCAAAATCCCTATCTGCCCTATCCGGTTCGCATCGAGGAAATAATCACCGAAACCGAAGATAAAAATCTTAAAACTTTTAAGTTGGTCTTTATCAACCCGGAAGACCAAAAAAAATTCACCTACGACGCGGGCCAGTTTGCCGAGCTTTCCGTAGCCGGAAAGGGGGAAATCTCCATAGGAATTGCGTCATCCCCCACGGAAAAAGGGTATTTAATGTTCACCATAAACAAAGTGGGTCTGGTAACCTCCCATATTCATGCCATGAAGGTCGGCGATATTATGGGGGTCCGAGGCCCTCTGGGAAACGGGTATCCCTGGGATGTGATGGCAGGCAAGAATGTTGTTATCATCGGCGGGGGTTTTGCCTTTACAACCCTTCGCTCATCCATTATATTCATGCTTGATCCGGATAATCGATCAAAATTTAAAGATATTCATGTGATATACGGCGCGCGAACTCCGGGGATGCTTCTTTACAGAAACGAACTGGCCCAGTGGGAAACGCGCGATGATATTCATATGCATATTACCGTGGACGGCACGGACGATCCGGACTGGAAATATCATATCGGTTTTGTACCGACCATTACCGATCAGAAAGCCCCGCCGGGCAATGAAGAAACCTATGCCATTATTTGCGGGCCGCCCATCATGATAAAATTTACCCAGCCGGTGTTGGACAAGCTTGGGTATCTCCATGATCTTATTATCATGTCCCTTGAAATGCGGATGAAATGCGGTATCGGAATTTGTGGCCGGTGCAACATCGGCAAAGAATATGTGTGCAAGGACGGTCCGGTGTTTACCTTGGCCCAGCTTATTAATATGCCGAAAGAATACTAACATTGAAATCAAGTTTTCCATTCTATTATTTAAACATAAGCACTTATTATCACACTGAATTTTAATCTAACCCGATCTAGTGCGGTAACCATTACCCTTTCATCCCGTGACGATCTACATATCTCGTCATTTTCTGCCATCTATCCTTGCTGTGTTGGAGCATGAACAAATGACCCAAAAACCCACATATGAAAAATCGGAACAAACGTGTAACCAAGCAAAAAAAGAGTTTCCGCACAAGGATTCGGAAGCGGCGCTGAGTGAGAAAGGCTTACAGTTGGAAGCCATCGTGAAAGCTTTCGACGGGCTGATGTATCTATGTTCTCAGGATTATCGTATTGAGTATATGAACGAAAAATATATCAAGCGCATCGGTTATGATGCAACCGGGCAAATTTGTTATCAGGCGTTACATAATCGTGATTCTATCTGTCCCTGGTGCCTTATTAACCGCATATTGAAAGGTGAAACTGTTCGATGTGAAGTGTTAACCCCTAAGGATAACTGGTATTATGTCGTCAGCACCCCCATATACCATCCCGATGGTTCTTTCTCCAAGCTAGCTATGATTATAGACATTTCCGGCCGCAAGCAGGCAGAACAATCAATAGAACAAAAAGTGGAAGAACAAAAATTGCTTTTAGACAACATACAAACTCAGATCTGGTATTTAAAAAATGCCAAAACATATGGCGCTGTTAACAAAGCTCATGCTGATTTTTTAAACCTGGAGAAAAAAGAGATAGAGTACAAGACGCTTTACGATACTTTTAGCAAAGAGGAAGCAGAGGCTTTTATTGCCCATAACATGAAAGTATTTAATCAAAAAATTAAGGTTCAAACAGAAGAATGGATTACAAATGGAAGAGGAGAAAAACGATTATTATCAATAGGTAAAACCCCAAAACTGGACATCAATGGAAATGTTGAATATGTTGTTTGTTCGGGAGAAGATATCACCGATTACAGAAAAGCCGAGGAATCATTGCGAAAGAGTAAAAAACGCCTTGACCTTGCCATGGAAGCAACCAGTGACGCCTTATGGGACTGGGACCTTATTTCAAATAAAACTTATTTCAATCCCTGTTTCTATACGATGCTCGGTTATGAACCCTATGAATTGCCACAGAATTTCGAAACCTGGAGAACTTTGATTCACCCTGAAAATAAAGAAAACATAATCCATAAAATTCAAGAATATGTTCAAAAGAAAATCGGTTCATTCGAGATCGAATACCGCTTGAAAACAAAACAAGGAGGATGGCGATGGATTATGGCAAGAGGCAAGGTGGTTGAGCGGGATAAAACCGGCACTCCTGTTCGAATGGTAGGCACTCATGTAGATATTACCGAGCGAAAACTGAATGAAGAAGCTCTACGGATAAGTGAAGCACAGCTGCGCGAGGAAAATATACGGCTGAGAGAGTCTTTTAAAGGTTCTAACCAGTTCGGCAATATTATTGGAAAAAGCAAAGTAATGCATGAAGTCTATGAGGTTATTTTAAAGGCAGCCTTATCCAATGCCAATGTTATTATCTATGGGGAGTCAGGTACCGGCAAAGAATTGGTAGCTCAAACTATTCATGATTTGAGTAATCGTGGCAGCAGGAATTTTGTGACCGTTAATTGTGGTGCTATTCCAGATAATCTTATTGAGAGCGAGTTTTTCGGTTATAAAAAAGGGGCATTTACCGGAGCGGATATTGATAAACCCGGTTATTTAGACAATGCCGATGGTGGCACATTATTTATGGATGAAGTAGGTGAACTTGATCCTAACATACAAGTAAAATTGTTGCGCGCTATTGAAGGTGGGGGGTATACACCGGTTGGAAGCAGGGAAATAAAAAAACCCAATATACGAATTATTGCAGCAACCAATCGGAATTTAAAGGAATGTATGGAAAAGGGTACGATACGTAAGGATTTTTATTATAGAATACATATCCTTCCTATCCATGTTCCACCATTAAG
Organism: uncultured Desulfobacteraceae bacterium; assembly: GCA_964539365.1. Taxonomy (GTDB): domain Bacteria; phylum Desulfobacterota; class Desulfobacteria; order Desulfobacterales; family UBA11574; genus S5133MH16. Next base: position 18,184 of record CAZIIV010000042.1, read on the forward strand.
GGAACGCAAAGAAGATATTCCGCTACTGGTCTATCATTTCCTGCAAGAATTTGGTGATGATGAAAACATCCATTCAATTCCGGAAAATATAATAAAATCCATGCAGACCTACGATTGGCCGGGCAATGTTCGGGAACTCCAGAATGCGATACACCGCTATATCACATTGAAAGAAATTGATTTTATGGATATATCTCCATCCAAATTGGATAAATCGGAAATCATCCCGGAGAGTTTAATACCTCAAAATAACCAAGATCTAAGATTACATGCCGTCATGGAAAGTATCGAGAAAAAATATATTAAAAAATTGTTGGAAGAACAACAGTGGCACAAAACCAAGGTAGCGTCGATTCTGGGGATCAATCGAAAAACTCTGTTTAGAAAGATGAAAAGCCATGGAATTTTATAGCCCCAGTTTGGGGCAAATTTGCCCCGCCGATGCATTCCGTATATTTTTAATGAACAGTTCTTCTCTTTAAATGGGTTGGGGTATTTTTGCCCCTTTTATCGTAAATGGTTTCAAAATAAACCGGTGCCACCCTAAATTAATTTATACTGTTATTTCAAACAACTAATCCCTTCTCTTTTTTTGGCATAATTTTTGCTGAGATATAATCTACGCCCATATAAAATTTTGTGAATCATTTTAGTTTGTTCATCGGCGATTGTTGAACGATAAAATTTTCTGTTAGAAAACCTTCTCGTGTTGAGCTTCCTGCAAGGGAAAGGAGGGTGGTAAAATGGCGGTAAAAATAATCATTAAACGGATCGTACCGGAAAACAAGGCGGAAGCGCTAAAGCCTCTTCTTCAAGAGCTCAGAAACCTGGCCATGCAGCAGCCGGGTTATATTTCAGGGGAAACATTCAAGAGAATCGATCGGCCCGGTGAAAGCTTGGTGGTCAGTACCTGGAAGTCCATGGAAGACTGGAGGAAATGGGTGGTTAACGATACAAGAAAGAGGACACAGGAAAAAATTGACCATCTGCTCGGAGAAAAGACCGAGTACGAAATCTATTCATATGATTAGATGAAAGGAATTTGATAATGGGTATTATTGAAGATAAAATAAAGGATCTAAAAGAACGGGAAGCCAAGGTACTGCAGATGGGCGGCGAAAAAGCGGTTGCCAAACAGAAAGAAAAAGGCAAACTCACGGCCCGGACAATCCCAACCAATCTTATGACATGAAGGACGTGATTCGTTCCATCGTGG
>CAZIIV010000043.1:0-18807 GCA_964539365.1 uncultured Desulfobacteraceae bacterium
TAATCTTATAGTCTGTTCTCATCCAATTTTCACTTGACCCGTCGCGTTATTTCACCTAATTTATTTTTTTATTCAAGTTAAATAGGACGCAGATTTTCGCAGATACACACAGATAGTATTGTTATTTTGAAATTTAAGAATCTTGACAATCTGTGTTCATCTGTGTCCAAAAAAGGAAATTCCTATACTATTAAATTGATAGTGCCAAAGGCACATACATCAACTTTAGCTCACTTTAAACTTTAGTTCACTTCAAATTTTTTAATGGATTATAGTATCATGATAAACATAACATTTCCCGACGGCAATATAAAGAGTTTTGAGGACAGTCCTACAGGTTTGGATGTAGCAAAGAGTATTTCAGAGGGTTTCGCACGAAATTGCATCGCCATGGAACTCAATTCCGATCTTGTAGATTTAAATACAAAAATTAACAAGGATTCCCGAGTCAGGCTGATCACACCCAAAGATCCGGAAGCCCTAAAAATCTTACGCCATAGCGCTGCCCACGTAATGGCCCAGGCCATCTTGCATCTTTACAAGGATGCCAAATTGACCATCGGACCGGCTGTGGAAAACGGATTTTATTACGATATCGATATGGAACCGATTTCGAAAGACGATTTTGAAAAAATCGAGGCCGAAATGAAAAAGGCCATCAAAGCCAAACAGCCGTTTCGGCGGGAAATGGTCTCAAAATCCCAGGCACTGGAGTTTTACAAAAACGAGCCCTATAAACTTGAAATGATATCGGAATTGGAAGAAGGAACCATTTCATTTTACAAACATGACGATTTTACGGATTTATGCCGAGGCCCGCACCTTCCCCACACGGGGTTCATCAAGGCCGTAAAACTTCTGAAGGTTTCGGGGGCGTACTGGCGGGCGGATCAGACAAAGGCCCAGCTCCAGAGGATATACGGAACGGCCTTTTTCACGAAAAAAGAACTCGATGAACACTTATATTTTCTTGAAGAGGCAAAAAAAAGAAATCACCGCAAAATCGGTATCGCGCTCGATCTTTTCAGTTTTCACGATGAAGCGCCGGGCATGCCCTTTTTTCACGCAAAAGGCATGGTTATGTGGAACGCCCTTTTGGATTACTGGAAAGAGGAACACAGGACCGCAGGCTATGTGGAAACAAAAACACCGATTATGCTCAACCGCAGCCTGTGGGAAAAAAGCGGTCACTGGGACAATTACCGTGAGCATATGTATACCGCTATGGTTGATGAGGATGAATATGCCATTAAACCCATGAATTGCCCCGGAGGAATGATCCTGTACGGCATGAAGCCTCACTCTTATAAGGATTTGCCGATTCGGGCTGCAGAAATCGGTCTTGTTCACAGACATGAATTGAGCGGTGTGTTGTCCGGCCTTTTCAGGGTTAGGGCATTTCATCAGGATGATGCCCATATTTTTATGATGCCTCACCAGATAGAAGATGAAATCCTGAACGTCCTAAAACTCGTAGAACGAATATACAGCACCTTCGGACTCGGATTTCACCTGGAACTTTCCACCCGTCCTGAAAAGTCCATCGGAACCCATGAGGAGTGGGAAACTACAACGCAAGGGTTAATATCCGCACTCGACACCTACGGTCAAGAGTATAAATTAAACGAGGGAGACGGCGCATTTTACGGTCCCAAAATAGATGTGCATATAAAGGATGCACTCGGCCGGACCTGGCAGTGCGGAACCATCCAGCTTGATATGTCTCTGCCTGAAAGATTCAACCTTTCATATATTGACAAAAACAATGAAAAGCGTCGTCCCATCATGATCCACAGGGTCATCTACGGATCCATAGAACGATTTTTTGGTATTTTGATTGAACATTATGCAGGAAAATTCCCCTTGTGGATGGCTCCGGTCCAAGTGGTTGTTCTCCCCATAAATGATGACCTTGTCCCCTATGCAAATGATATAAAAATTAAACTTGAAAAAGCCGGGGTGCGCACGGAAGTGGACCATAGAACGGAAAGCCTGAACAAAAAAGTTCGAGATGCGCAGATAACCAACATTCCGCTTATCCTGACCATCGGGAATAAGGAAAAAAAATCCGGAAGCCTCTCTGTAAGGACCCTGGACGGCAACGTCAGGTACGGGGTCACCCATGAAAAATTTTTAGCCCGGATTCTTTCACACATTAATAAAAGAAAGCTTGATCTTGAAATTTTTTGAAGCGTAATTTCTGATAACATGATTTTTGCATTAACTATTTTTTCGTCACCATTGCGCCAATACACCTGGAAAGGATAACAAAATAAACCCCTTTGTGCATGGTCGCCATCGGCTTCGCCTCAGGGGATGCGGGCGGGTCTTTATGCCTTGGTGGCAAATATTTCTTGGTTTCGGAGTGACAGGGTTAGATATGAAAAAAAACGCCGGTATCACAACCCATAAAATCAAATGGTGCGATCTGCGCTGTGAGTATGCCGATTTTGCAAAGGTCGATGCTCTGGATGGAAGCTGCCGAACTTTTCTGTCAATTTGGTGCAATAAACTTAATAAACATGTAACCAAAAACGCACCCTGTGAAGTTTTGTTTGGTAAAAAACGACCTACAACCGGATTTTAGAGTGGGGTTTACGGTTCTGGGTTCAGAAGCTTAAGCGTTCAGTTATTTTTTGCGCCGGAAGGTCTCAAAAAAATGAACGTCCAACATCGAACGTCCCGCCGGGGCGTAGGCCCCTATGGGCCGGAAGCCAACATCGAATGTTGAATGAAAGACAAAAACAAGGGCAACAATTTCACCTGTTTTTAGATTAACTTGAGGAGCGGAGCGACATCATTATTCGATGTTCAACGTTGGACGTTCGATGTTCGATGTTCAGTCTGTTCGATGTTCATTTTTCAATATGTCCGACGTTTATGTTTCAAAGGAAATTAGCTCTTGTGGGGTTCAGGGTTCGAGATCCTTCATGCCTTGCATCTCCGGCAAATGCGACAATTGAAAAGGTTAGGTGTAAAAAAATAACGACTTGAGCAAATTGAAAAAATTCTTTATTTACTGGTTTCCGATTATCCTTTACTGTCTTTTAATTTTCATTCAGTCTTCGTATCCCTCCTCCATTGAACGTACACCTGAATTACCCCATCTTGATAAAATGGTTCATTTTGTCGCCTATGCACTTCTGGGCGCCCTGTTTTTAAGAGCATTCAAAACATCGCGGATAAAAAAAAACGCAAAGTTCATGTTGATACTCAGCGTTCTTTTATCGTTTCTTTACGGAATCAGTGACGAAATTCACCAGCATTTTGTCCCATGCAGAAGTGCTGATCCTATGGATGTTCTGGCAGACATGCTCGGCGGTCTCATGGGTGTTTATATCTACCAGGCAATTGCCGGCAAGACTTCCGCCGGGTAAAAAGCCCGGATCCGCTCACGGATTTCATCGAAATCTGATGAAGGAAAAAAGCCTTTGCAAAAAACTAAGCTGACCTGTCAGCTTTTTTTTTACAGTCAATGTTTTTTCTTTTTAAACAATTTAACATCTAATTGTGCATTCCTGGATAAAACGGTCCAGTTGAGTTATCTGATCCTGCATCATTTTTCCAAATTGTACCCCTAATAACTTTGTGCTTATGTTGCCGGATAAATTTTCACTTGCGGCAGGGGAAATCCAAACAATTTTAAACGGTACATTCCTCAAATATGTAAAACAGATGCTATTTTGGATAAATAATACGTCCAACTCAAATGGCTCGTTTGATTCGCCATTTTTATCGATATAACGAAAAGCCAGACCGTCTTTGCTGATATTTATGATTTGGCAATATTTAGCTCTGGCAACATAAGCATTCCTTTCCATGCTCATATTCTTGGTGTGGTCCTGTTTTCCGGGTAATGGCCTGATCATCGCAATTGCACCGGTTTTAACCTTTAATCGTTCATGCTTCCCGCGTTCAATAAGCTCTTTATTCCTGGTCATAGTTAAGCACCCTACTGTTGCAATAAGATTTCGGCACCCAGTTGATATATTGACATCCTCGCTTTTCTATTTTCAATATTGCTTTCATATCCGACAAGCACGACTGCCACCGCTTGTTTAATCTCATTAATATCCAATGGCTTTTTGATAAATCGATAAATATTCCTATCAGTTATAACACTTGAAGCTGTCCTGGACTTAACAAAGCCGTACATAATGATACCTTCTGTATCAGGGGACCTCTGTTTGACCTTATTCAGGAATTCTATTCCGTCCATCTCTGTCATGGATTGTTCTGCAACGACAACGGCAAATTCCTTACCCTCTATTGCGCACAGAGCTTCATGTGGGCTGTTAAAAGCAAAAACATGGTAAGGTTCATCCATGAATATCAATCTTAAAGACTCAAGCACACTAATGGAATCGTCAACAAACATGATGTTGGATTTCACGATATCCTTCCTTTGGACCTGATTTTATTTAATCACCATTCAAACTATTCAACATACGTGCCAAATTCTCTTTGTGAAAATAGAATTAAAAAATGATTTTATTTATGGTGGGTTATGAAAATTTGTTTAAAGGGGTCGGCATTATCCATGATGACGGGACAAGAAAATGCACAGAAAAATGTGCATGATGCACTGTTTTATGTGCATGATGATACTTGAGAGTTAAAAATTTTTTGTTGAATATTCGAAATAGAAAAATATCTAGTCGAATAAAAAAAATGCGGCCATGGCTCCGGCCACAGGGAAATCTTATAAGATATTTTTAATTAAATATTATTTTCCAGTGGTTATATCAACAGTTATATTTTTTGATATGGAATTGCTTAGTCCCTCATTATCGGTAACCGTAAGGGTAACCAAGTAATTTCCGAACTTTGTGTATCTGTGCTCGGGATTTTGCTCCGTGCCGGTGTTGCCGTCGCCAAAATTCCAGAACCATGATACAATGTCATTTTCCGGATCACTGCTTTTATCGGTGAACAACGCCTCTTTTTTGGAGGGAACAACACTAAAATCAGCCGTAGGTGGATTATTGGGAAATTCGTTTTGCCTGACGTAAACGGAACCATCGGCTGTACCTTGGAGCCCACCAAAATCTTTTACTGTCAATTTGAATTTGAGATTCTTACCATTCGGGTCTGATTTCGGAGCCGTAAAAGTCATTACGGGTGATGTGGGATCAGAAATGGACACGGGGTCTCCTTCAACCTGAGTCCAAAGATGTGATGCAATACCATCATCAGGATCCGTTGAAACGGATCCATCCAATGTAACTAAAGTTTCTTCTACAGACTCTGTGTAGTCCGGAGCAATGGCTGCACAAGGGGGCTGATTTTGCCAACTGATATTAACAATGCATGAGTCCGTACTTTTCAATCCGCCGGCATCGGTTACCGTTAGCTCAAAGTTCAGGCAAACACCATCCGGTTCAACGTTCGGCGCCGTAAACGTCGGCTGGGACGTCCCTGGATTTGAAAGGGTAACCCATGGACCGCTGATTTGGTTCCAAGAGTAACTGACAATACCATCATCAATATCCAAAGAAGAAGATCCATCTAATGTAACAACCGTCCCCTCAGGTACAGTTTGATCAAGTCCGGCGTTAGCCTGAGGCGGCTCGTTCAACCAGGTAACATTTACCGTACATCCATCCGTATCATGAAGCCCGTTGTAATCCGTAACGGTCAATTCAAAAGTCAGAGAATCACCCCCTGAACCGACATCGGGTGCCGTAAACGTGGACTGTTTTGCGTTAGGATCAGAAAGGGTGACTTGAGGTCCGCTGGTTTGCACCCAAGTATAAGAAGCAATACCGTCATCCGAATCTAATGAGCTGGAGCCATCCAAGCCCACAACCTGGCCTTCATCAACCGTCTGATTTGGACCGGCATCTGCAGTCGGCGGCTGATTATCCGGCGTTGCCCCTGCCTCAAGACACGCTTCGTTGGAATCACCACTCTGAAATCCCTCAGTATCGACTGCTCTGCCCACAAAAAAATAAGTCTTGGTTTCATCCAGATCATAAATCGTGCAGGTCGTATCCGTTCCTTCCCAGCACGGACTCTCATAATTATAGTTTTGACCCTGCTCACGGCAAAAGATTAAGTATCCGGCCAAATCAGGTTCACTGTTTGGACTCCATTCCAATGTCACCTGAGTCGACCCTGAAGAATTAGGTATGAAAAAAACAAAGAGAGCTATGGTTAAAAGAAAAAAACAGAAAAGAAAAGAATAATTAAATCGATATTTACTTAAAATTGCGACCATAACAGGCGCCCTTTCTCTGTGTGATTGGATAATTTCTAGAGAGAAAGGCGCCTACAAATGGCTCAAGGCATAATGCCTTCCGGATCGGACGAAATAACGTCTACAGGTATTTGGCAGCCCGGCTGTCTTGGCGTTTAAACTTTAGACCCGTGGCTTTGCGTCCCCGCCTTTCAGCGGGTTTGCCCTTTCACTCCGTAGAGTTATCCAATAGTTGACTGACTATGTTAAGGTTAATTTATATTAATTTTAAGACAAACAAATAACTCCTCTGACGTTAAGCTGTCTAAGCATCTTCCAAGTCAACGCTTAGAAAATATGGCCCTCTTAACAAGCAGCGAAATTGCTCGTAAGGTCAAGATGCCGACGACTTGATCGACTTGATCCTGGATACCGCATACTTGCGTGCTGCCGTTGTTCAGGATTAAATGCAAAAACCATGCAAAATTTGATAATAACTAGAATTTAATTGGTTGGTGTCTATCCATAAATCGATAATGGGCACAAAATAAGTTTCCAGCGCAGGAACAAGAAATTTTCCGAAAGATCAAGGAAATCAAGGAATTATGCGTCCCGCCCCGAGGCGGGAACAAGGAATTTCGCAGATTGACGCAGAAATTGCGGAAAAGGGAATTTCCGGATGGAAAACAGATAGGTTAAATGTGCATATTGCAGGCCACTGGAGTTTGACATTTTTTGGCAAAAAAAATGCCGTTCTTTGACTAGTGATATACTAACCGAAAATTCTCAAAGCATGAACCAGCAGATTCTTATAAGTCAATGCGGTGGACCTTTTGAAACCGGTTAAACGCATGTGATTTCGGTGCAGCGAAGCGACGGCGTGTTTCTCTTGGAAACCGACTGACTGTTTGACGGGCTTTAGCACGCGTTGGCCCGAGCCGAATGAAATTATTACTTAAAAAATCGATGGGATAATTTAGCAACATATATTTCTTAATAACTCCGGCGCGGCTCGGGCTTACGGGTGCTTAAGCACAAGTTTCAGTCGGTTGGAAAGAGATATACGCCGTCGTGGAGCTTTCTCCCTATATTAGGATTCAAATACGTCTGCCCAACATTCTGAAAACAATAAATCAATAAAAAAAACCCGGCCTGGATAACAGACCGGGTTTTTGATTTTTCAATATACGCTTTCTTAGTACAACGAGCTCTCCGGATGAAAGACATTGACTTCCTTGAGATCATCTCCCAGGTACTCTCTTTCGTTTGGCCCGAGAATCCCTAAGGAAAGACATATCAACGTCCACAGGTGTACCGTTCCCCATGCATGATCGTGCTGATCTGATAAATCATGAATCTGGGCATGACAGTTATGGCACGGCGCAATACAGTAATCCGCTTTGGTGGCCAGAATCTGGTCCGCTTTGAGCTTGCCGTAAGCACGACGTGCATCTGTATATCCTGATTGGAGAAAACCGCCGCCGCCGCCGCAGCAATAATTATTTGACATGTTCGGAGTCATATCAATGAAATTTTCTTCACCCACTACGGATTTGACGATAAACCGCAAATCTTCCGCAATGGGATCGCCATAACTTTTGCGCACGATCTGGCACGGATCCTGAACCGTAAACTTGATTTTCAAATCTTTATTCCAGTCTGAATTGACTTTCAGTTTTCCTTCACGGATCCATTTTGCATAATATTCATAAATATTCTTAACGACAAAATTATGTTTGATATTGAATTTTTTCAGTCCTGCCAGGACTGAGAAGGTTACGTGACCTCATTCGGTATTGAGAAAAATTTTACATCCAAGATCATCCGCCTGTTTGGCGGCGGTACGGGTAACTTTTTCCCAGGAATCGTCGTCCGCCAGAAACATACAATAGTTTTCTCCGGCCCACCCTTTGCTCCCATAGGTCCAGTCAGCACCTACCAGGTGGAGAATCTTCCAGAGGGGCGGCATTTCGTCCGGCTCGGTCACCGGTTCCCGTGAGTTCTGATTCAAAAAGAACTCGGCCCCCTGCTTATCTATCGGCGCCTGCATATCCTTGAATTCGGGCTGTGCTTCCCGATACTCTTCAAGTACGTCTTCGACAACGAACTTAAAGTCATCCGGAGACGTGCCCATGGCGCTGCAACTGTCATTCCTCAATGCCATGTCGCATGATCCGAGAATCCCCTTGGGTCGTTCTTCCCTGGGCCAGGTGGCCCGGGCTTCATAAACCAGTTGGGGAATATCTATTTTCATGGGACAGACATAAATGCACCGCTGACAACCGGTACACATCCAGACCCAGGGGCTTTTCGTAATCTCTTCGTCCATGCCCAGAGCGGCCATGCGCAGAAACTTTCTGGGGTCCATATCTTCCAGACCCGTGGCAGGGCACCCTGAAGAACATGCACCGCATGTCAGACAAAGGTTAAGATTCCCCCCATCCGGGAGAAGCTCCTTCACTTTGTCCAGAAAAATACTTTTCCTTTTGCCTCCAAGTTTTATTGCTTGTTCAGCCATATCGGATAATCCTCCATATCCTGTTTATTTTAATGGACTTGACCCTAATTCATTTAATTTTTGTTCCATGTCAACAACAATATGAGAAAAGTCACTTCCCATATTTGATGCAATACCGGCAAAACGGAGTCTGTCTTTTTCAAGACCTGCTTCTTCCATCATCCGGTATGCATCATTCACCCGCCATTGTGCAAATGTGTTTCCGTTTTCGGATTTACAATTTCCCGGATGACAGGCCATGACCACAATGCCATCCGCCCCCGAAACAAAGGCATTTAATATATAATCGAGATCAATCTTTCCTGCACAGGGAACCTTTATCATTCGAAGACCTTCGGGAAGCTGCATCTGAAACATATCGGCCATCTCTCCGGCCTCAAAGCCCGAATTCTGACAACAGAATGCAAGGATGCGGGGAGTCCCGTTACCGGCGACACCGGTTTTGACCTTTTCGATGATTTCCTCATCATTAAATCCGCCGACCTGGATAGCATCCATGGGACATTCGCTGGCGCATATACCGCATCCCTGACAGGCCACCGGCGATATAATGGCCTTCTTATCGCCCCAATAAATAGCCCCGTGGGGACAACACCGATAGCATGTCAGACAGATAACGCATTTATCTTCATTGACAACCGCTTTGGTTTTTGGAACGCTTATCTTGCCATCGCCAAGCAGATCCCTGACCTCAACGGCTATATTTTCAACATCGGTCCATGCTGACGGCAAGCCCGAAATTTCCCGAGTTGAACCGGCCACAAAAATTCCCTCTCGATTGGATCGAACCGGAAAAAAATGAACATTGTCATTTTGCAGGAATCCCGACGGACCGACGTTAATTCTCAGAATTTCTGCAATTTCCTCATTCAAATCATCGGCTCGGAGTTCCTCTTCAACAACTATAAAATCCGGAGAAATTTCGATGTCGCGTCTGGCAACCGGATCAAAAAAAGAAATGGTTTTGCCATTCTCGACGATTTTAGGCTTTTCGGTTAACTTGAAATAAACGGCTCCTTTTTCCCGGCTTTCTTTATACATGCGCTCAAGTCCATTTGAGGCCACCTTTAAATCCCCGGCATAAATGTAAGTGTCACACCCCTCTATTTCCTGGAGGGCAAGAACGCTTTTTAAAACGCATTCCATAACCAGGGGATTACCGTCCTGGGCAAGTCCCACAAGAAATGCTACGGTCTTGTTTGCAAGTTTTTGTTTGCCCGCCTCGGATGCCAGTAATTCGGCCATTTGGCTTTGCGACAGCACATTATCCGCCGGGGAAAGTCCATAATTTTCGTTCAAAACACCGGTGGCAAAATCCGTGGCAACCACGATGGCCCCGACTTTATGTTCAATGACTTCTTCACCTTTTGATAATCTGGCGGTGAAATCTCCCGTAACACCGGCCGCACTCACAAGACCGGTTTGAGTTAAAATTTCAACATTACTGTCCGCAGTTATCTTATTTTCGAGATCTTGCAGCCCTTTAGACGCTTCTTCTAAACCCGATAAAGAATCCGGTCCTTTCCGACTTCCCAATTGAGCGCCTTTTTCAACCAGGATCACCTTATACCCTGAACCGGCAATTTCAGAAGCAGCCTTTATACCCGTTAATCCTCCACCTAAAACCAGCACATCGGTGGCGATATTTATTTCTTCCATGTCTGTATGTTTCGTATCAGTCATTAGCTCACCCCCAAATGTTTAATAACCTCACCGGCCGCCTGACCTGCATGGGCCTTGGAGACCGCGATGCTTTTTGGACCCGCAGCGGTTCCGGCAAGGAATATGCCGTCCTTTAAGGTTGACGTACTGTTTAACTTGTCAACGCCGGCAAAAAACCCGTCTTCATTGAGGCCAACACCAAGAATGTCTGACAGGTTGCTGTTGTCGGGGCCGGGCGTTATTCCAACAGACAGGACAACCAGATCGAACTCCTCATTCACGCAAACGCCATTCTCTTCGTTCATGTACCGCATGGAAAGGAAGTCGTTTTCCATGGGGAAGACATCCACCGGAATATTTCTGATAAACCGAAAATCCGTTTTGCATTTTTCATAATATCCGGCATAATCTTTACCGACATTCTGGATATCCATATAAAACACGGTTACTTCCGCGTCCGCATTGAGATGTTTGCTTTTTTCCGCCATTCTCAATGCATACGGACAACACACCTGTGAACACCACAGATTTCCAAGACGTTCATCCCTGCTTCCCACGCATTGTATAAAGGCGATTTTTTGAGCGGTCTTTCCGTCCGACGGTCTTACAACCGCACCGTGCTCCCGCATAATACATTCCAGGTCCAGACCCGTGATAACATTTGGAAATTTTTTATAGCCGTAAGTTCCCTTTTCTTCGGCATCAAAGGGTTGAAAACCACTTGCCAGGACTATGGCATCCACATCGAGCTTGCCGGAAAACCCCATGGTGTCCAGTTCAACCGAACCTTCAGGAACGGCGTTCGGATTCTCCTCACATTTTTTCTTATCAACAATCACATAAAGGGGAGAATTATTTTTTGAATATCCTCTGACAACCCCTTCCGTAGCCGTATCCGGTTGATAAGAACTCTTTTTTAAATTAACCGAAATCTTTCCGTTATTATTAATTTTTTCAACCTCTGTTGCAAGGTGAACCTTGATTTTAGGTTCATCAACCACGTTTTTAAGCATTGCCTCCACCGTGCAGGCCCCACACTGCCGGCATTCATCCGTGGCCTTGCAGCAGTACCGGATTGCATATCCGCCTAAAAATGGTGTCTTTTCAATTAGTTCTACATCGATATTAAATCGTGAAAGCTCCCAGGCGGCTGTGAGACCGGCAATCCCTCCTCCTACGACCATGACTTTTTTGTTTTTTGTACTCAATTGGAAACTCCTTTGATTAGTGATTTTTGCCTATTCCTTCCAATCGAAAATTTAAACTGCTTAAACCTTGGGTCTTGGCAACACTTTTGCCCGCTCGGCAATTTCCGGAACTTTGTGTTCCCATTCAATGGCCATCAAATGTACGCCGTGTACCCCCTTCATTTCCTTGAACTCTTCAATCTGTTCACAAGCGATTTTAATACCTTCATCAGCCACTTTTTTCTTTTCAACCCCTTTCAGACGATCGATAAGCTCTTCCGGAACTTCTATTCCAGGTACCTTTTTTTGCATGTACCTGGCCATACCCACGTTCTTCATCGGCGTCACACCGGCTAAAATATAGGCCTTTTCTGTCAACCCCATGTCATTGGCTTGTTTTACCCATTTCCGAAACCTGTCCATGTTGTAGATACACTGGGTCTGAATAAAGTCCACCCCGGCATTAATTTTTTTGGCCAGACGGTATACGCGCCATTCATAGGGTTCGGCAAACGGGTTGGCGGCCGCACCGATAAAGATTTTAGGAGGCTCCGCTATGTCCGTGCCGGACTGAAACTTACCTTCATCGCGCATGGTCTTAACCATGTTGATCAGCTGCATGGAATCGATGTCAAAAACTCCCATAGCATCGGGGTGGTCGCCAAACATACAGTGATCGCCGGAAAGACACAGCATGTTTCTGATGCCATGAGTATAGCCTCCCAGAATGTCGGCTTGCATTGCCAGCCGGTTTCGATCCCTGCAGACCATCTGAAAATTCGGCTCCAGCCCTTCCTGAATCAATAGCAAACATGCCGCCCAGCTCGACATACGGACAACGGCAGTCTGGTTGTCTGTAATATTGACCGCATCAACCATCCCCTTCAGGTGCTGGGCCTTTTCCTTAACCTCTTTGGCGCTGGTTCCCCGTGGAGGACCCAACTCACCTGTAAATGCAAAATGGCCGGCCTCTAAAATTTTTTCCAAGTTACTTCCTGATTTCATTGGCTTCCCCTCTACTTATTTCAGAATTCATTTTTGAGTTATCGGTTCAATCGTAATTAATTACAATTTACAACCGTTTCACCATGTAACCACTCAACGACTCAAATATTACCCGACTTTTTTCTTTTCCTCGTAACCCGGCTGAACCAATGTCCGGGGTTTCTGGTTCTGCCACGCGGTTATGGGCTGAAACTCCTTGATTAAATCCAAACGGCCTTGTGCAGCCAGGCGCTCGTATATCTGGAACCAGGCGCAGGGCTGATCCTTGTGAATTTCACAGCTGCCGCTGTCGGTCCCGCCACACGGCCCGTTATATAGACCTTTGGCACACATGGTGACCGGGCAAATCCCGCCGGTATACCCCAACACACAATTGCCGCAGGACCGGCATTTTTCCTCGTACCATCCCACATCTCTGTTTGCCCCGATAAAGGTGGTATTTACCGCAGGAAATACCGGTTTGTTGGGATACCTTTCCGCCAAAAACTGGATCCCCGCACCACAAGCCATAGACAGCAACGCGTCATACTGATCAACCACGCTTTCAAGTTCGTCCAAAAATTCCATGTCACATTGTCGCTCCAACGTGGTGGCCCCCAGCTCAATAGGGTTTCCATCAATTTTTCTTGCAATGTTCAGCTCGGCATTGAGGATCCCCACTTCTTTTTCACCGCCCGCAAGGCATACGGCGACACACGTACCACATCCCACGGTAAGAACCTTTTTGTAGTCCTTTAACATGGTCTTGATTTCTTCAAAGGGCTTTCTCTCAGCTACTATCATGCGTCCTCCCTTCTGTTTTTGTTTATTGTGAGTTAGTAAAGTTTAAGGTAATAATCTTAGAAGTATCAAAAAGCTTTCTTCCATACGGGCCAATTAAAGCTACGGCTTTCCTTAGTGGATTCTTTTTGTATCAATCCATGGCATCCGGACAAATTTTAAAGAGTTTAAGTGGCTAAACTCAAAAGAGATACATGCCAAATAAGTAAACTGTTGTCAAGGAAATGAGTTGATTTTTGAGAAAAATCTCATAATTCATTTTTGATGAACTCGCAAAAAGTCGTCACTCCGGTGAAAACCGGAGTCCAGATGCTCTACAACTGATTGAAAAGACTGGATTCCGGCTTTCGAAAAAAGTTCAAAAGATTTCCTTGGCATAAATAAAATCTCATGTTACTAAAACCTGATGAAAGAACAAAACACCATCACCCCAAAAAAAGCGCTTGTTGCCGATTGGCCGGCCCTGACACGAACATTCATAAAACCCGAGGACGACGCAGCCAGATCCACATTGATCAAGTACATGGAGCAGATTCTTTTCGGACTTCACGATTTTTTAAAAAAACATGTGGGTTTCACCGAAGAAGTGAGTTTAAAGGATCTTGCCGGCAGATTTACAGATACGGTGATCAGTGAAAATCCGGAAAAAAAACTGGCACACGTTATCACCGACCTGATCGAAAATATCGCTCCCCATGCCGTTAATGTGGCCTCTCCGTATTTTGTGGGGCACATGACCTCTGCTATCCCCTTTTTCATGGTCCATCTTAAAATCATCGTTGCCGCCCTGAATCAAAATGTGGTTAAAATCGAAACTTCCAAAGTGGTTTCGATTGTGGAAAAACAAGTACTTGCCAAAATTCACCGGTTGATTTACCGAAAAAGCGACGATTTTTACAATGAACATATCCAGAGCCCGACCACGACCCTCGGCTGCTTTACGGAAAACGGCACATTATCCAACTTGACGGCGCTCTGGGTTGCCAGAAATGTTTTCTTTGCACCCAAAAACGACTTTCAAGGTGTGGAAAAAGAGGGGCTTCCGGCCGCATACAAGGCTTACGGAATCCAAAGAAGTGTGATCCTTGTTTCCAGACGCGGTCACTATTCTCTGAACAAAGCCGGCGGGATCTTAGGAATTGGCAACCATAACATTGTATCCGTTGAAGTGGATGAAAAAAGCAAAATCCATATCGGCAGTCTGAGAAGAACCATTAAAGAAATAAAAAACAGCAAGGAAAAAACAGCCATTCTTTCCGTAGTCGGTATTGCAGGGTCCACGGAAACCGGTTCAGTGGACCCGCTTTCAACACTGGGAGAAATTTGTGCGGAAAATTCAATTCATTTTCATGTTGATGCGGCCTGGGGAGGTCCGACCCTGATGTCGGAAAAATACGGTCACCTTCTTAAAGGAATAGAACTCGCCGATTCCGTAACCATAGACGGGCATAAGCAGTTTTATATGCCCATGAGCTGCGGTATGGTTTATTTTAAAGATCCTGAAATCATGGATGGAATCATATACCATACAAATTATGTAAACCGGCCCGGTTCCGTGGATCTCGGCATAAAGTCCCCTTCGGGATCCAGGGAAGCAAACTCCCTGATCCTCGACAGCGCTCTTAAAATAATGGGAAGCCGTGGATATGCCCTGCTGATTGACCATGGCATAGAAACCGCCCGCGAGTTTGCCGGTGAAATTAAAAGAAGACCTGATTTCCAGCTGGTTACTCCACCGGAACTCAACATTTTAACCTACAGATTATTTCCTGAAGACTTACAACAGCAAATCCTCGGCGCTGATCCCGAACAAGAAATTCGTATAAATGAAAAATTAAATGAAATCAACCGGACCGTTCAGAGACTTCAAAGAGAAGCCGGAAACAGTTTCGTCTCCAGAACTACGCTAAAAATGAAAAATCGTCTGGAACAAGATAAGGTGGTGTTACGGGCCGTAATCATGAACCCCATGACAACGATTGAAATCTTAAGAAAAATTCTTGATGAACAAGAAATAATATACAAAACCGCTTTTACCGAATCCGGACTTCAGGATTTTAAAACCCGGTAATACCGGCTCCTCGAATCAATTTGAATGATCTCGAAAAAAGTTGCTTTCAACTCATTACCGATTTATCACATATCATAATCCATCACCACGGGATACCTCATAATCAGCTCAATGGATCTTGCAGAGGTTTTAGCCGCTTGAGGAAAAACTCGCGTAAGGGTTCTGACATGTCTCAAGTTATCTGCGGTCCTGTGGATCAGCATGGCAAGATCGCCTTCTTCCATTTTGGCGACGGATAATACCCTTTCCCAGGATTGACCGGCGGCCCAGGCATACAATGTGGCAGCCGGCCGTAAAAACAGGGGCCTTACCTCAAAACCTCGATCGGTCATTTGCTCTGCAAACGGTTCCAGGCTTGTTTTTATTTTGCGAAAGATTGTCAACAGCGTTTTTGGCTTGAACCTTTTTTCAATACGGTCATCGGACTCCCGCTCATTTACAAACACTGCAATGACTGCGGCAAGGAGTGCGGGATCAGTTTCAGGAAAAATTCCCAGCCTGAACCCCTGGGCAATCAGAATCGGCTGATCCACCCTCAGCTGTGATGCCCATTTTCCGTCGGCTGTCAACATTCCCTGCTCCGTTACGTAGCCGGTATCTTTCAGAAAGTTAAGATGGTGTAAAAAATTTTGCCACAATTGTTTGTGCTCATCTCTGAGAGATCTGCGCGCCTGTCTTTTTTTTCTGGACGTAACGATCGTATAAGTTGCAAAAGAATTTTTAAGAAGATCTTCTACCTGGTCGGGAGTATGGGACAACAGCAGGTTAAGGACCATGGAAAAGTTTATTTTGATCTGACTGGACACATCCGAAGGAGGTGATGTGATTAATTTTGCAATCCGCCGTATATCCATAAATTTTCCCGGAACGGTTACGGCAAATCCGATATGATCCATTCCTCTTCGTCCTGCCCGACCGGTCATCTGGTGAAATTCGGTTGGGCTCAGGGGCAGGAATTCCCTGCCGTTAAACCGGTCTGAATTAAGAAGAGCAATGGTTCTGGCAGGAAAATTTACACCTGCCGCAACGGTTGATGTCGCAAAAACCGCATCCAGAAGCCCTTCTGTCATCAAGGTCTCCAGCACCAGTTTCCATGCCGGAAGTTGACCGCTGTGATGAGACCCCACGGCCAAATGCTCGAGATGCCACAATTGGCGGTGCTCGGCAATATGAGGGTTTTGTGACACAAGCTCCTGAATTCTTTGCATGCGCCTTGCCTTTTGTTTTTCATCAAATGTGGGGATATCCGCACACAGTTCAAGTGCATGGTCACAATCCGCCCGGGATTTGAGGAAAAATATCGCCGGCAGCAGATGGTATTTATTGAAAACACTCATCATCTCCCCGAAAGGGGGCAGTTTGTGCGGAGGGGAGAGAACCGGAGGACGTTTGCTGTTAACATAAGCCAAGACTTTTTTATGAAGCCTGTTTTTTTCAGGATTTTTAGGGTCGGTAAGGGGGAGAAGCGTGCCCGAAGGATGGAAAAACAGAGGATAAAGCGGCACCGGCCGTTTTGTTTCCTGGATCACGATACATTTTTTTGAGCGAATGGACGAAAGCCATTTTGCAATAATATTCGCATTTCCTATTGTGGCCGAAAGCAAAAGAAGGGGGATGCGTGCCGGGAGATATATCATTATTTCTTCCCAGACCACCCCCCTGTCTTCGTCTCCTAAAAAATGCGCTTCGTCCAGGATAACCAAATCGGTTAAAAGCGTCACCCCTTTATGCATTGCATCGTAAAGCTGATTGCGCAGAATCTCAGTGGTTCCGACGATCACCGGTGCATCAGGATTCTCTTTTCTGTCACCGGTTAAAATCCCCACATTTTCCGCTCCGAAGTCTTGTAAAAACTCTCCGTATTTTGTATTGCTCAACGCCTTCAAAGGGGAAGCATACCAAGATCTCCCTCCCTTTCTATGAATCCGCGCCATGGCCTGCTGTGCGATCCAGGTTTTGCCGGCGCCGGTGGGTACGGTAACCAGGCAGTCTGCGTGTTCGATTGCCCTCAGTGCTTTTAATTGAAACGGATCGGGTTTAAACGGTTTTTTATCCGGTACTCCGATGGAAGCGAAAACCTTTTTCAAGCCGCCGTCGGCTCCGGGTCTGATTTTAAGAACCCGGGAGCCGTAGCCAATTTTTCCCTTTCTCTGTTTTGGTTTAAAGACGTATCGTCTTGTTCGATTCATCAAAGATCTCTAAAGCCTGGCGATCATCTCTTTCACATTTGTCTTTGCTATTGAATCCACATCATAGGGGGATACCCCGTCAAGATCAGCCTCTATCAAGGCTTCATCTTGCCGGATAAACCCCAGGAATTCAAAGTCACTCAGGTGTTTTTTTAAAAATTTCTCATCCTTTTCACCGCGGACTTTGTTGCCCACCAAAGCAATATTTTTTAAACCGATCTCAGATGCCAGCTTTTTTATGTGACCTGCAGTATCCATACTTCGACGTCCCGGTTCCACAACCACAATAAGTTTATCCACCGCAGATGCCGTGGCTCTGCCCAGATGCTCGATGCCTGCTTCCATATCCATGACCACCACCTCGTCCCTGGCCAGAACAATATGAAGCATGAGCGCTCTTAACAGAGTGCTTTCCGGGCATATGCATCCCCCTCCTCCTTTTTTAACACCACCGAGCCGCATCAGCTTGATATTCTCGAGTTTCGCGGACAGCGAATCCGGAAGATCATCCACCTTTGGGTTGAGTTTAAAAAAACCGCCAATGCTTCCCGGCTGTGCCTCGGTTCTCTCAAAAATAAGCTCTTTCATTTCGGCAATGGGTACAATCTTTTCAGCATCGGGGATGCCCAGTGCTGATGCAAGATTTGCATCCGGATCCGCATCGATTGCCAGCACACGTTTTCCCTGAGCATTTAATGTTCGTATCAAAAGAGCGGAAAACGTTGTTTTGCCAACCCCGCCTTTACCACTGACTGCGAGTTTCATAGACATGTCCTTCCTTTTGTATTTATCACTCCAATTGGTGCTTTAGTTTTTTTGATAATCTCGGGACGGAAATTTCCAAACGTTCAATTACCCGGCACCTGCCGAATTTTTTCATGTAATGTTTAATATAACACATCTTGCCGATCAGGCAAGAGGAGACAGGGTTTATTAATGGGTCATCCGATTTGCTTCCGGTGCATCCTATCGCCACAACGTGTCTCTCCTGCAAATCGACTGATGTTTGCAACTTCTCAACAAATTATGGAACCTGCTGGTGAAAAAATATGAGCGGTCCGGCTGTTTGAGCAGGTTAGTGAGCCTTAAGAAAAAACAGCGAATACGATCATCCATGATGCCCAATACACGCCTGATGAATTGAAGGAAAAGAAAGGATGGGGGGGAGCATTACCGATTTGTTAAAATGGTTTTCACACATTAACTTATTCATTTTT
>CAZIIV010000044.1:0-18799 GCA_964539365.1 uncultured Desulfobacteraceae bacterium
GTTTAACTCGCATTAATTGCCGGTGAGAGGGGAATTGTTTTTATGAGACAAAACCAGGTTACTGCAAAGATAATTACCAAAACAGCCTATGACGCGGTCATTTTTGATCTTGACGGTGTGGTGACCCGGACCGCTGAACTTCATGCGACGGCGTGGAAAACACTGTTCAATACTTACCTCGTAGAGCGGGAAGCCCGGGAAGGTAAAACGTATCCGAGGTTTGACGAAGATACCGACTACCGGCGCTATGTTGACGGTAAGCCTCGTTATGACGGTGTTAAAAGCTTTTTGGATTCCAGGGGAATTCAAATTCCTTATGGAAATCCGTCGGATGCTTCCGGGGTTGAAACGATTTGCGGACTGGGCAACAGAAAAAACCGTCTTTTTCACGATCTGCTGAAAAGGATCGGGGTCAAGGTCTACTCATCAACGATCCGTTTGATTCACGAGCTGCATACCCAAAACATAAAAACCGCTATTGTATCTTCCAGCAAAAATTGTTCGGACGTGTTAAAGGCCGCGGGCATCACTGATCTTTTCCATGTCCAGGTGGATGGAACGGATTCGGAACAATTGGGGTTAAAGGGCAAACCGGCGCCGGATATTTTTCTCCAGGCATCCGAACGGCTGAACGTGCCGGCGGATAGATGCGTGGTGGTCGAAGATTCCCTTGCCGGGGTATCAGCCGGCAGCAGCGGTGATTTTGCATTGGTGATCGGAGTGGCCAGAGAAAAGGATTACACGGAAGAATTCCGGCGAAACGGTGCCGATTGGATTGTCAATGATCTTTCGGAAGTTTCCGTGGGAAAAAATAATCCGGTTGCACTTCGCCAAACCCGGGAACTGCCCTCGGCATTGGACCACCGGGACGATATTCGGCAACAGGCGGCAGGCAAAAAATGGGCGGTGTTTTTGGATTATGACGGCACGTTGACCCCGATCGTAGAACACCCTGAAGACGCAACGCTTTCGGAAAGCATGCGGCAGACCCTCAAAGACCTGTCACAAAAATGTCCGGTTGCCGTTATCAGCGGGCGGGAATTGAAAGATATCCGGAAACTGGTGGGCATCGAAAATATTCTCTATGCCGGGAGCCACGGCTTTGATATTTCAGGCCCCGGTTTTACATACCGGCAAGGCATGGAATTTCTGCCCACATTGGACAGTGCCGAGGAAAAGCTGGAAGAAACACTCAAAAGCATCCAGGGGGTCCGGATCGAAAGAAAAACATTCTCCATTGCGGTTCACTTTAGACAGGTCCCTGAAAATGATATTGAATCGGTGGAAAAAGGGGTGGACAGGGTGCTTGAAGATTTCCCGTCACTTCGGAAAACCGGGGGTAAGAAAATATTCGAATGCCGCCCCGACGTCGATTGGCACAAAGGCAAAGCCCTGCTGTTGACGCTTGAAAAATCCGGATTGGACCGGTCCATGGTTTTACCGATGTATATCGGTGATGATCTGACAGACGAAGATGCGTTTGAAGTGCTTGCCGATGAGTGTGCGGGTATTGGTGTGGTCGTTCGGGATGAATCCCGGCCCACCCGGGCAAGATATGCGTTGAACAACCCGGCGGAAGTCGAACAGTTTCTGAATTTCCTCGTTTTGATCCATTAAGGGAGTGATTCTATGCGAACGTTTTCACTCATATATGACAGTTTTGATCCGGATGAAGAGGGGTTGCGGGAAGCATTGTGTACGTTGGGGAACGGTTATTTTGCCTCCCGGGGTGCCGCGGCCGAAGCGGTTGCCGATGATGTGCATTATCCCGGCACCTATCTGGCGGGTGGGTATAACCGGCTGACAACCGAGATGGCCGGCAGAAAAATCGAAAATGAAGATCTGGTCAACCTTCCGAACTGGCTGCTTCTCAGGTTTCGGATGGCCGGTGAAAACTGGTTTGATCTGGGTTCCGCGGAGATTCTTTCCTACCGTCAGAAACTCGATATTCAAAAGGGGGTGCTTTATCGGGAATATACTTTTCGTGATGGTGAAAAACGGGAAACCACCGTCTCCAGTCGGCGACTGGTACATATGAAGCATGCCCATTTGGCGGTACAGGACATGACCATCACCGCGGAAAACTGGTCCGGTCCCTTGGAGATGAGTTCGGCACTGGATGGAAGGGTGGTCAATAACGGTGTGGAACGGTATAAAAAACTCAACAATCGACATCTGGAACCGCTGGAGGCGGAACAGGTGGATGACGAGACCATATTTTTGAAAGTTCAAACCCGCCAGTCCGAAATTCGAATCGCCCAGGCCGCCAGAACCCGTGTGTATCAGGAAAACCAAAGGCTGTTCCTCGAGCGGGATACACTGAAAGACGAAGGATATATTGCCCAATTTTTCCATCTTGATCTTGAAGAAGGTCGTCCGGTAACCGTAGAAAAGACCGTATCCCTTTTTACCTCCAGGGATTACGCCATCGCCGACTGCAGTATTGAGGCAAAGAAAGTTCTCCGACACGCAGGATCCTTCGATGAACTGCTGGCAAGCCATGATCTTGCCTGGAAGCACCTGTGGCAGCGATTCGATGTCAAATATCAGCACAGCGAGGCGCGGGAGGGGGATCGGACCGGACTCATCCTGCATCTTTATATTTTTCATCTGCTCCAGACGACATCCATGCACACCATGGATTTGGATGTGGGCGTACCTCCCCGGGGCTGGCATGGTGAGGCCTATCGAGGACACATTTTCTGGGATGAACTGTTCATATTTCCATTGCTCAATTACCGCCTGCCGGAAATTACCCGTTCGCTGCTCATGTATCGCTACCGCCGTCTGGATGAAGCGCGGCGGGCTGCCCGGCGAGCCGGTTACCGGGGAGCGATGTTTCCCTGGCAGAGCGCGAGCAACGGGCGGGAAGAAAGCCAGATGGTTCACTTGAATCCCCAATCGGGTCGCTGGATACCGGACAATTCCCACTTGCAGCGCCATGTGAGCGCCGCCATTGTTTATAATCTGTGGCAATATTATGAGATTACCGCCGATATGGAGTTTTTATCCTCTTACGGGGCCGAGATGCTGCTGGAGATTACCCGTTTCTGGGCCAGCATTTCAACCTATAATTCCTACCTGGATCGGTATGAGATCAACGGCGTCATGGGACCTGATGAATACCATGATGCCTATCCGGACAGCGACCGGCCGGGTTTGGACAACAACGCCTATACCAACGTCATGGCGTGCTGGATCTTTACACAGGCCTTAAAATTGATGGACATGCTGCCCGAAGAACGGGTCGGGCAGCTTAAAGAGAAACTGGATCTCGAAAATGATGAAATTGACAACTGGCAGGAGATCAGCCGAAAAATGCGTGTCGTATTCCACAAAGACGGCATCATCAGCCAGTTCGAAGGTTACGATGAATTGGAAGAGTTTGACTGGGAAAAATACCGGAAGAAATACGGAGACATCCAGCGGCTGGATCGCATCCTTGAATCAGAGGGAGACACTACCAACCGGTACAAGTTGTCCAAACAGGCCGATGTGCTGATGCTTTTCTATCTTTTTTCTTCGGAAAAACTGGGGGAACTGTTCGCGCAGCTGGGCTACTCCTTTGACCCCGAGATCATCCCCAAGAATATCCACTACTATTTAAAGCGGACCTCCCATGGTTCCACCCTGAGCCGTGTGGTTCATTCCTGGGTGCTCTCCCGTTCGGACAGAGCCGGGTCCTGGAAATTGTTTTCCGAAGCATTGAAAAGCGACATTGAAGATATCCAGGGCGGAACCACTCCGGAGGGCATACACTTAGGGGCCATGGCCGGGACGGTGGATCTGATCACCCGGTGTTATACCGGTCTGGAGGTTCGCGATAATGTTTTGCACTTTAACCCGTATCTGCCTGAAGAAGTGGGAAAACTTCACATGCATATGCGATACCGGGGACACTCCTTACAGCTCGATGTCATTGACAACACACTCAAAATACGGGCCCAGCAGAGTTTTGAAGCACCCATTCGAATCGGATACGATGGAAAGATGTTCAGTCTGGTGTCGGGAGAAACCCGAGAAATTGACTTTGAAAATGAATAAAAATCGGCGTTTCTTTCCTGAGAATCGATACGCTTTAATAGCTCAAAAGAGTTATTGTGCGGTATATCCGCCGTCAATCACCAGTTCGCTTCCGGTGACGAACTTGGATTCATCAGAGGCCAGATAAAGGGCACCGTAAGCGATGTCATCCGGTTCCCCTACATGCCCGATGGGGTGCTTGGCGTCGAGGCTACTACGAAAATTCTCCACACCTTGTCCGGAGGATTCGGCCAGATTCTCTACCAGGGGCGTCCAGATGTAACCGGGATGAATCGAGTTGACCCGGATGTTGTCCCTTGCATAGAACAATGCGTCCGTTTTGCTCATCAGGCGCACCGCTCCCTTGGAGGCATGGTAGGGAGGCAGATCCGGCGCGCTCACGATACCGTAAATGGACGACAGATTGATAATGCTCCCGCCGTTATTTTTCTTCATATAGGGTACCGCATGTTTGGTGCATAAAAACACGCCCGTGACATTGATGCGCATCACCCGGTCCCATTCTTCAACTTCAATGTTATGGGGGGCTTTATTGGCCCCCGAAATTCCGGCATTATTGACCAGGATATGGATGCCGCCCAGCTGTTCGGCGATCTTTGTAAACGCTTTCACGACATTATCTTCCCGGGAGGTGTCCAGGTGCCAGAATTCAGCCTTGCCGCCTGCGGTTTTGATGTCATCGACCACCTGTCGTCCTTCATCATCGATGATGTCGGTGACCGCTACCCACGCTCCTTCCCGGGCAAACCGTTTACAGATCGCCCGGCCGATACCGCGCGCTCCGCCGGTAACCACGGCAACTTTATTTTCGATACGTCCCATTTTCTCCTCCTTTGGATTAGCGAATATTTATCTTTTAACCTGCTCAACCGGTTGAACTATCATCACCGGTATGAAAAACTACGATTTTTTCAGTGCCTCCGATACCGCCTGGGTGGCTTGCGACATCTCGTCCGGGTCTCCCAGGTAATAATGGCGCATGGGTTTCAAATCGTCCTCCAGCTCATAGACCAGAGGAATCCCTGTGGGAATGTTGAGTGCGACGATGTCATGGTCCGGGATATCGTCCAGATATTTTACCAGCGCCCGCAAACTGTTCCCGTGCGCAACGATCAGGATACGTTTGTTCCCTGCCACATGGGGTGCGATGGTTGAATGCCAGTAAGGGAGAAAGCGCTCCACGGTATCTTTCAAGCATTCGGTCAAGGGGATTTGTTCGGGTGCCAAATCCGCATATCGGGGATCGTTTAACGGATACCTGGGATCGTCCGGTGTCAGCGCAGGCGGCCGCACCTCGTAGCTTCGGCGCCAGATGTGCACCTGCTTCCGGCCGTGTTTTTCGGCGGTTTCGGTTTTGTTGAGTCCCTGCAAAGCGCCGTAATGACGTTCGTTCAGACGCCAGCTTCGATACACCGGCAGCCACATGAGATCCATTTCCTCCAGCACCAGCCACAATGTCTTGATCGCCCGCTTCAGAACCGACGTATGGGCAATGTCGAAGCCATATCCTTGTTTTTTCAGCACTTGTCCGGCTGCAACCGCTTCTTGGATCCCTTTTTGATTGAGCGGCACATCGGTCCACCCGGTAAAAAGATTTTTCCGATTCCACGTGCTTTCGCCGTGCCGAATCAATACCAGTTTTTTCATTGGGTCTTCGCCCGCCCCTCTCGATCTTGATGTTTAACGGGGAATGGTTTCTGTAAAATTTTATAAAAAACAGCATATCTGTCCACATCCGTCCGGTAAAGTGGGGTAAATGGGTATTTTATCGGTGCTGTGCAGTAGACCGGTCATAAAACGCCTATTTCATTGACTCCTTAAAAATTCCGATTCAGACGTCCCAACGGTTTAATGGATAAAATCCGCCAAAATACAGGGTTCACCGTATTTCTTTATGTTGCGGCCAATTTTATGGTTAGGAATAAATGGTTTCTGTGACTTTTATCAGGTGAGCCATTCGTCAAACGGTAATAAAAACAACGCCCGCCATTATAAAAAAAGGAGTTAACATGTCAGCATCCAAACCATATGTTGAATGGTTCGATACCTTGGGTGCCGGTGACGTGGAACACGTCGGCGGCAAGAACGCATCCCTCGGAGAGATGATCTCCGCGCTCAAGGCGGAAGGCATTCGCGTCCCCGACGGCTTTGCCACCACGGCAACGGCTTACTGGAAGTTTCTCCAAGCCAATAAACTGAACGAAAAGATTGAAAAACGCTTGGCCGAACTCCGTTCCGGGGAGAAATCTTTGGAACAGGTGGGGAAATCCATTCGAAGGCTGTTCAGCCAGGGCCAATTTCCGGACGATATCGCAATCGCCGTCAAAGAAGCGTACCGGAAACTTTCCGCGCGGTACGGGACGGAAGATACGGATACGGCGGTTCGAAGCAGTGCCACCGCAGAAGATCTGCCGGAAGCCAGTTTTGCCGGTCAGCAGGAAACCTTCCTGAACGTAACGGGCGAAGAGGAGCTTTTGGACGCCTGTCGAAAATGCTTTGCCTCGCTGTTTACGGACCGGGCCATCAGTTACCGTACCGAAAAAGGATTCGACCATATGAAAGTCGCCTTGTCGGTGGGAGTACAGAAAATGGTCCGTTCGGACAAGGCGGGTTCCGGGGTCATGTTTTCCATCGATACGGAAACGGGTTTTCCCCATGTTGTGGTAATCAACGCGGCCTGGGGGTTGGGTGAAAATGTGGTCCAGGGAACGGTGACGCCGGATGAATACCAGGTATTCAAACCGTTGCTGGCGGATGGAAAGCTGAAACCTATTATTGAAAAAACATTGGGCGGGAAAGAAAAGAAAATGGTTTATGCACGCGGCGGCAGCCGGACCACCAAAAACGTGAACACGTCCAAAACGGATCGGCGCCGGTTTGTTTTGAATGACGGTGAAATCCTGAAGCTGGCCGGCTGGGCCACCGCCATTGAAAATCATTACGGCAAGGCCATGGACATTGAATGGGCCAAAGACGGTGAAACCGGAAAGCTCATGATTGTGCAGGCCCGGCCGGAAACCGTACAATCTCAGAAACAGGCCGATACACTGAAAACCTATACTCTGAAAGAAAAGGGCAAGAGGCTTCTTCAAGGACTCAGCATCGGACAGGCCGTGGCTGCGGGCAAGGTCTGCAAAATCAAGTCCGCCGAACAGATCGATCGATTTGAAGACAATGCCATTCTGGTTACGGAAATGACCGATCCGGACTGGGTGCCCATTATGAAACGGGCTGCCGGAATCGTTACCGATCACGGCGGGCGGACCTGCCATGCGGCCATCGTCAGCCGGGAACTGGGCATACCGGCCATCGTGGGCGCCGGAGAAGCCACCGAGGTACTGGAAGCGGGGCAGGAAATTACCCTATCCTGCGCCGAGGGGGACGAAGGGTATGTTTACGAAGGAATTTTAAACTACGACGAAAAAGAAATGCGCCTCGAAAACATTCCCGAAACGCGGACACGAATCATGATGAATATCGCCAGTCCGGCCGCCGCTTTCCGTTGGTGGCGACTGCCCTGCAACGGTATCGGACTGGCACGCATGGAGTTCATTATCAACAATGTGATCAAGATCCATCCCCTGGCACTGGTTCGATTCAACGATCTCGATGACAAAGACGAACAAAAACAGATTCAGCGGCTCACTCGAGCATACCCGGACAAGACCGAATATTTTGTGGACCACCTGTCCCTGGGAATCGCCAAAATTGCCGCCTCCCAATATCCGGATCCGGTGATCGTTCGTATGAGCGATTTTAAAACCAATGAATATGCAGACCTTATCGGCGGGTCGTCCTTCGAACCGCATGAAAACAATCCCATGCTCGGGTTTCGCGGTGCATCCCGGTATTACAGCGACCGGTACCGTGAAGGATTTGCATTGGAATGCCGGGCCGTCAAGCGCGTGCGGGAGGACATCGGATTGACCAATGTGGTGATCATGATCCCCTTTTGCCGGACACCCGAGGAAGCGGACAAGGTTCTTTCGGTGCTGGCGGAAAACGGCTTGATCCGAGGCAAGGACGGGCTGGAAGTCTATGTGATGTGTGAAATTCCCTCAAACATCATTCTTGCGGATCGTTTCGCGGAGCGGTTCGACGGTTTTTCCATCGGATCCAATGATTTGACCCAGCTCATCCTCGGGGTGGACCGGGATTCCTCCGACCTGTCTCACCTGTTCCAGGAACAGCACGATGCAGTCAAACTCAGCATCAGCCAACTGATTAAAACCGCACACCGGAAGGGATGCAAGGTGGGAATTTGCGGTCAGGCACCCAGCGATTATCCGGATTTTGCGGCCTTTTTAGTGAAAGAAGGCATTGATTCCATCTCTTTGAATCCGGACAGCGTGCTGACGGTAAAAGAGCGGGTTGCGGAGATGGAGGGACAAAAGCCTGCCGATTTTAAAAAGGAAATCGATATATGACCCAAAATACGACAGACACTGTGGGTACGGTGGTATCGGTTCGCAGCAGTGTCGTGGAGGCCCGGTTTCCTGAGCGGTTGCCGGCCATGTACAGTATCCTGCGCACCGGCGACGACGAAGACATTTTCGTGGAAGTGCTGATGCACATCGACGAGGAAACCATTCGCGGCATTGCATTGACCTCAACCGAGGGTCTCGCGCAGAATTCCCGAATTATCGATACCGGCCGGCCGTTGAGCGTGCCGGTGGGAGAAGAATTGCTGGGCCGGGTGTTTAACGTTTTTGGAGAGCCGGTCGACCATAAAGAGGCGATTTCCCACCAGGGGCGGAGGAGCATACATCAGGCGCCGCCGCCTATCAAGCAACAATCCACGACGTCGGAAATTTTTACCACGGGAATCAAAGCGATCGACGTCCTCTGTCCACTTGAGCTCGGGGGAAAGGCCGGATTGTTCGGTGGTGCCGGTGTTGGCAAAACCGTCCTGATCATGGAGATGATCAACAACACGGTCGGCGGTCACGAGGGCGTCAGTCTGTTCTGCGGGATCGGTGAACGGGTGCGGGAAGGTGAAGAATTGTACCGGGAAATGAAAAATTCGGGGGTCTTGGAGAATACGGTGATGGTTTTCGGACAAATGAACGAGCCGCCCGGGGCCCGGTTCCGGGTCGGCCATACCGCCTTGACTATGGCGGAGTATTTTCGGGACGATCAAAAGCAGGATGTTCTGCTTCTCATCGACAACGTCTTTCGATTTATTCAGGCGGGTATGGAAGTTTCCGGCCTCCTGGGCCTTTTGCCGTCGCGTCTCGGATACCAGCCCACCCTGGGAACCGAGCTGGCACAGCTGGAGGAGAGAATCTGCAACACGGACGCCGGGGCCATAACATCGGTTCAGGCCGTGTATGTGCCGGCGGATGATTTTACCGATCCTTCGGCCGTGCACACGTTCGGTCATTTGTCTGCATTCATCGTTCTGTCCCGTAAAAAAGCCAGCCAAGGGCTGTATCCGGCCATCGATCCGCTGCAGTCCGGCTCCAAGATGCTGGTGCCGCATATTGTCGGGGAGCGTCACTATCGCATCGGCCGGGAAATTCGAAAAACCCTCGCGGAATATGAAGACTTAAAGGACATTATCGCCATGCTCGGGATAGAGGAGCTTTCCCAGGAAGACCGGCGTACGGTACAGCGCGCCCGGCGGCTGGAACGGTATTTAACCCAGCCGTTTTTTGTCACCCAACAGTTTACGGGATTAGAGGGCAAAATGGTAACACTGGAAGACGCCCTGGACGGATGTGAGCGGATACTCAACGATGAATTCACTGACGCACCGGAAAGTGCCCTTTATATGATCGGAACAATCGACGAGGCCGAGAAACAGGGAAAATAATCCGTGAGGTAAGAGACGTTTTCAAAAATGAACTCGAACGTGAAAAATATGATGCATCTTAAAGTGTTACTGCCAAGCAAAGTATTGCTTGATGAAAGGGTGGGAAAAGTGACGGCCGAGGCTCAAAACGGAGCTTTTTGCCTGCTGCCGCGCCATATTGATTTCGTGGCGGTCCTGGTTCCGGGAATTTTTTCCTGTGAAACGGTGGATGGAGAGGAGCTGTTTTTGGCCGTCGACCACGGTGTGCTGGTCAAATGCGGCCATGAAGTCACGGTATCGACCCGTAATGCCGTCCAGGGTTTGAGACTTGGAGAGTTGCGTAAAACGGTTGAAGAGCGGTTCGAAGTGGTGGATGAACGTGAGAAAACCGTTCGATCGGCGATGGCTAAAATCGAAGCCGGATTTGTCAGACGATTTCTGGAGATCCAGAGGCATGAATGATCATGGACAAAAAAAAACTGATGAATCCCTTGCGGATACGGTCGGAAAAAAGGAAGCACGCAGAATCGAAGCGCGCAGAAAGAAAAATCGGGGGGTATGGTTCGGTCTGGGGATGTTCGGTCTGGTGGGGTGGTCGGTAGCGATTCCCACATTGATCGGTATTGCGCTGGGCGTGTGGATCGATCAGGAGTTCGCAAGCCCCTACTCCTGGACGCTGATGGGGCTGTTTATCGGCGTGATCGTGGGGTGCCTGAACGCATGGTACTGGGTAAACCGGGAGAACGAACGTGAGTAATCCGCAGCTCAATTATACTTTGATGATCATGGTGATCGGTACGCTGATGGTTTTGACCATGCTCATTAAATCGTGGCTGGGGCGAATTCGTGTGCCGTCTTTGATAGGGTTTCTTTTAATCGGATTTTTCATCCGGCTTACCGGGGATCAATGGGGTGTCATCTCTCCGGCGAGCGACGAAATATTCGAGCTTTTTGCCAAAATCGGACTGATAACCCTGTTATTTCGCGTTGGGCTGGAAAGCAATCTTAAAGGATTGTTAAAGCAGTTGCGAAGCGCCAGTCTGGTATGGATCGGCAACATTCTGCTGTGTGCAGTGATTGGATTTGTGACCGTTTTTTATTTTCTGGGGCTCGAATGGATCACCAGCATTATCGTTGCTATCGCTCTTACAGCCACTAGTGTGGGGATATCGGTGGCAGTCTGGGAAGGGGCGGATGCTCTGCAGACTCCCAATGGTGAACTGTTGATCGATGTCGCCGAACTGGACGATATTTCCGCTGTCATTCTTATGGCGATGCTTTTTGCACTGCTTCCGCACTTGAAGCACAATGCCGAGGCCGGTTTATACCCGGTGATCGCTGAAACGGTTGGCATATTCCTGGCAAAGATTTTCGGATTCGGTCTGTTTTGTGTTCTTTTTTCTCGGTTTTTGGAGAAACCGGTTACCAGATATTTTAGAAATCTGGAACCGCCGTCGGACTTTATCCTGGTCGTAGCGGGCATCGGTTTTATTATCGCGGCACTGGCCGATTACATCGGGTTTTCTCTGGCCATCGGCGCATTTTTTGCCGGACTGGTTTTCAGCCGAGATAAGGAGGCCGTTAAAAGACAAGGTTCTTTTATGCCGCTCTATGAGCTTTTCAGCCCGTTTTTCTTTATCGGGATCGGTATGCATGTGGATCCGGCAGCCCTGGGCTCGGCCTTGAACCTGAGCGCGGTGCTGGCGGTCGCCGCCTTTGCAGTGAAAATTGTAGGCAACGGTCTGCCCGTGTGGATGTTGCAAGACCTACCCAGTGCTGTATTGATCGGCACCAGCATGGTCCCCAGGGCCGAAATCACCATGGTGATCATGCAGCACGGACTCAATCAAGGGGCATGGGCGGTACCTCCGAAAATCTTCAATGCCATGGTGCTGGTTTCTATCCTGAGCTGCACCTTGGCTCCCCTGATCGTTCAACTGCTGCTGGTGCGATGGCCGCAGACCGAGGAGGCCGGATGACGGTAATGATCTGCAAGCTGGTGTTTCCATTCGGCGCCGGAATTCTGATCGGTTTATTTTATTTTGGGGGACTCCGGTGGACGGTGCACCGGCTTCCCCGTGTTCGCAAACCCATCATTTGGGTAACCGGAAGCTTTCTGGTTCGTGCCGTTTTGAGCCTGACGGGGTTTTATGTTGTCTCACGGGGGGAATGGAAAAGAATATTGGTTTGCCTGTTTGGATTTGTAGTGGTGCGAATGATCTGGACGGCGAAAGTGAAAACAGGCCTCGGGCGGGGGGCGGCAATGATCCGTGAAGGGTAAGGCATAGGGAGGAGAAAAGAAAACCATGCAACTTAAAGACATTACTCCGGACCAGGTAATTTTTTGGCACAAGGGGCTTGTGTCGTTTAACGCCACCATCCTGTTTACCTGGATAATTATGATTATCATGGTCCTGGGCGCATGGCTGATCACCCGCAGGATAACGTCTGATGATCAACTTTCCCGGTGGCAGAATCTGCTGGAGATCATCGTTACGGGCATCCAGGATCAAATCCGGGACATCAGCCGGCAGGCGCCCGGTCAATATTTACCTTTTGTGGGTACGCTCTTTCTGTTTATCACGGTATCCAACCTTTTGAGCGTGGTGCCCGGATATTCCCCTCCCACAGCATCATTGTCCACCACCACTGCGCTGGCCATATGCGTGTTTGTGGCGGTACCGATTTACGGAATCCTAAAAAGAGGTGTTACAGGATATCTGAAACAGTATATTCGGCCCACGGTTTTAATGCTGCCCTTTAATATAATGGGTGAGCTTTCCCGGACGCTTGCACTGGCCGTACGTTTGTTCGGGAATGTCATGAGCGGCATGAAGATTGCCGCCATTTTACTGGCCATCGCTCCGCTGTTTTTTCCTATCCTAATGCATGCTCTCGGTTTACTCACCGGTTTGATCCAGGCCTATATTTTTGCCGTTCTGGCGATGGTCTATATTGCATCCGCTTCACAGGCCAGGAAAGAAACAGAGGAGAAGCA
This sequence comes from uncultured Desulfobacteraceae bacterium, assembly GCA_964539365.1. Lineage (GTDB taxonomy): Bacteria > Desulfobacterota > Desulfobacteria > Desulfobacterales > UBA11574 > S5133MH16. Next base: position 12,837 of record CAZIIV010000044.1, read on the forward strand.
TTCAAAAAATATAGAAAAGAAAGGAGATAAATCATAATGGACAGTATTTCACTGATCGGATTGGGTTCCATCATCACCGCCGGATTGACCATCGGTATCGGTGCCATAGGGCCGGCCCTCGGAGAAGGACGGGCCGTTGCACAGGCGTTGAGTTCGCTTGCCCAGCAGCCTGACGAATCCAATACCATTACCCGGACCTTGTTTGTAGGCCTGGCCATGATCGAATCCACGGCCATTTATTGCTTCGTGGTGTCGATGATTCTTATTTTTGCCAACCCTTTTTGGAATTATATTATTTCCAAAGCAGGAGGATAACCCGTGCTCATCGATTGGTTTACCGTAGTTGCTCAAATCGTCAACTTTTTGATTCTGGTCGCCCTGCTCAAACATTTTTTCTATGACCGAATCATCCAGGCCATGGAAAAGCGGGAAGAGCGCATTCAAAACCGGCTCCGGGAGGCGGAACAAAGAGAAAAAAACGCCGAACAGGAAGCCGAATCCTACCGGGATAAACAGGCCGAGATTGAGCATCAACGAAAAGAAAAAATGGAGCAGGCAAAAGAGAAGGCGGAAGAACAACGAAAAAAGCTCACTCAAGAGGCTCGCAAAGAAGTGGACAACCTCCGAAAGAAATGGAAGGACGGCATTCAAAAAGAAAAAGAAGCGTTTGTGCATGACCTTCGCCGCATGGCTGCCCGGGAGGTGTTTGCCATTGCCCGGGAGGCACTCGGGAATTTGGCCGATCTTGAGGTTGAAGAACAGGTGAGCGGCGTTTTTATCAAACGAATGAAAGAAATGGATAAAAAGGATTTAGAAGAGATTGCCCAATCGCTTCAGGAATCAAACCGGCCGGCGGTGGTCCGCAGCGGGTTCGAAATATCCACTCAAATGCGGCGAAAGATTAGGCAAGCCGTCCACCGGCATATTGCAGACGGGGTCGATGTTGAATATGAAACGGCACCGGATCTTCTTCCAGGCATTGAGCTGAAGACCAGAGGTCGGAAACTGGACTGGAGCCTCGAAGCTTATCTTTCCGACCTAGAGGAAGCCGCCTTGGACATGCTCGATTCCGTTGACAGGGCAAGGTGATCTCCGTGAACAAAAATCAGCCAAAATTAGAGAGTATCTTCAGGCTTGAGAGATCCTGGATGTGAGATGAGAAAAGCCGCTAAACGCCAAAGAAGATCAAAATATGAATGATCGATCAAAATCGGAGGAGTTGAAAAGCATCCTTGAGGAAACCTCGAAAACCTTTGCTCGAGCGCGAATGAATCATGAACCGCGTCTGCGGGTTCAGGAGGTGGGTACGGTGACCTATGTCGGATTCGGGATTGTCCGCGCTTCAGGGCTTCGCGGAGTTCGCGCCGAAGAACTGATTCGTTTTCCCGGAAATCTTCTGGGAATGGCGTTTAACGTGGATCGAGACGAAATCGGTGTGGTATTGATGGATGAGGCCGAAAATATTTCAGCGGGCAGTGAAGTCCGGCGGACCGATCGGGTAATGGATGTTCCGGTGGGGGAAGCGCTGCTCGGACGGGTGGTGGATGCTCAAGGAAGGCCCCTGGACGAACTCGGAAAATTGAATACCTCACGGAGATTTCCTCTGGAACGGCCCGCCCCCGGCATTATGGACCGGCTGCCCGTCACTGAGCCGCTTCAGACCGGATATAAGGTCGTGGATGCACTGATTCCCATCGGGCGAGGACAGCGGGAGCTGATTATCGGCGATCGACAGACCGGAAAAACCGCCATTGCCGTCGACACCATCATCAACCAGCAGGATAAACATGTGATCTGCATCTATTGTGCGGTGGGAAAACGCGCCTCTTCCGTGGCCAAAGTGATTTCCGACCTCAAGGACAAGCATGGAATGGAATACAGCATTGTTGTGGTGGCCACCGAAGAAGATCCACCCGGACTTCAATTCATCACGCCCTATGCCGCCGCATCCATGGGGGAATTTTTCATGGAGCAGGGAAAAGACGTGCTGGTGGTATTCGACGATTTGACCCGCCACGCAAGGGCCTATCGTGAACTGTCTCTTTTGCTTCGGCGGCCGCCGGGGCGAGAGGCCTATCCGGGAGATATCTTCTTTATCCACTCCCGCCTGCTGGAACGGTTCACGCACCTCAAGGAGGAACAGGGGGGAGGATCCATGACCGCGCTGCCCGTCATCGAAACCGAAGCCCAGAATATATCGGCATATATTCCGACAAACCTCATTTCCATCACCGACGGGCAGATCTATCTTTCCCCGGATCTGTTTCAAAAGGGTCTCCTGCCCGCCGTCGACGTCGGCAAGTCCGTCTCCCGGGTGGGTGGAAAAACCCAGCTGCCCGCCTACCGCGCCGTGGCCGGGGATCTTCGTCTGTCTTATTCTCAGTTTGAAGAACTGGAAAGCTTTTCCCGATTTGGAACACAATTGGACGAGGATACCAAAAAGCAGCTGGAGCGAGGGCGTCGGGTTCGAGAGATTTTAAAACAGCCCCAGTATCAGCCCATACGCGTGTCGGAGCAGATTGTCGCACTGGTAGCGGCCAACCAAGGGGTATTGGACAAACTCTCGCCGGAAAAAGTCTCGGAAGCGGAAACCAAAATCAGAGAGGCCGTCTGCGATCAACTGGCCGAGATCTGTGACCGGATCGAGCAGGGTGGAAAACTGTCCGACGACGATATCGATGCCATTAAACAAGAGGTTGAAAATGTATTGAACCTCGAAGAGGAAACACAGGATAATGGAAACGATTGAGGGATTGAAACGAAAAATCCAGAGCACCGAGGATCTCCAATCCGTGGTGAAGACCATGAAATCCCTGGCAGCGGTTAAGATCCGGCAGTATGAAAAAGCCGTTGACGCTTTGAAAGATTATAACAGGGCCGTGGAAATGGGACTTCGGGTTGTGGTGCGGCGCGCACATGAGATCGGGAAAAGAAGGCAGGTCCGATCAAACGGAAGTCTCGGGGCCGTGATCTTGGGTTCGGATCAGGGCATGTGCGGACAGCTTAATGATCAGGTGGTCACCCATGCTCTGAAAGCCATGCAAAGACTCGAGGTGTCCATGGACCGCCGAAGGGTGCTGGCGATGGGACTGCGGGTGTCCGCACTGCTTGATGCCCAGGGGCAGCCGGTGGAAGAAACCTTTTCGCTGCCGGGTTCCGTCGACGGCATTACCGTCAAGGTCCAGGACCTGCTGTTAAGGATTCAGGCATGGACCGATGTGCAGGGGCTCGATCAGGTTTTTTTGTTTTACAGCCGCCCGGTTTCGGCCGCGACCTATCGCCCGCATTCGGTCCGGCTTTTGCCGGTGGACGAACAGTGGCTTAAAACCGTGAGGGAAAAGTCCTGGCCCACCCGGATGCTGCCGATGTTTACCATGGACAGGGAACGGCTGTTTTGGGCGCTGATTCAACAGTATTTGTTTGTTTCTCTGTTTCGCGCCATTGCGGAGTCGGCGGCCAGTGAGAATGCGAGCCGGCTGGCGTCCATGCAGGGTGCGGAGAAAAATATTCGGGAACAACTGGCCGAACTCAACAGCCGCTATCATCAACAGCGGCAGATGACCATCACCGAAGAGCTGCTGGATATCGTATCCGGATTCGAAGCGCTCAAAGGACGTCCGTAAAGGGGACAAAGGGTATCCGGGCGCCGTAGATCAAAACAAGTGCAGTCAATAAAAAGGTCAAAGGAGGAAAACATGCCAAAAGTCGCCATCAATGGAATGGGAAGAATCGGACGGGCAACCTTCAAAATATTAATGGAGACCCCGGAACTCGAGGTGGCGGGAATGAATGATCTGCTGCCCACGGACAGTCTGGCCTATTTGTTAACATACGATTCTGTTTACGGAAGGTATCAAGACCACGTGAAAGCTGCCGATAACCATCTGATCATCAACGGAGAACAATATCCGGTGTTCAACAAGAAAGACCCGGCACGACTGCCGTGGAAAGACCTGGGCATCGACATTGTGTTTGAATGCACGGGGATTTTTCGGAACAGGGAAGATCTGGAGAAACATTTGAAAGCCGGAGCAAAGCGTGTCATTCTTTCGGCTCCGGAAAAGACCGGGGACGTCCAAATGGTGGTTCACGGTGTAAACACGCCCGAGAAAGATGCGGAGATGATATCCTGTGCCAGCTGCACCACCAACTGCATTGCGCCGGTGGTGGAAGTCATCGGAAGAAGAGTGGGAATAGAAAAAGCCACCATGACCACCATCCATGCCTACACGGCGAGCCAAACCGTGGTCGACGGCCCCCGGAAGAAATGGAGACGGGGGCGGGCGGCCGCCGTCAATTTTGTGCCCACTACCACGGGTGCCGCCCAAGCCACAACAAAAGTGCTTCCCCAATACAGCGAAAAATTTGACGGGGTGGCCGTGCGCGGTCCGGTTCCGGTGGGGTCGATTTGCGATATCGTATTCGTAACCGAACGCGACGTTACCGTACAGGAAATCAATGCGCTTTTTCGGGAAGAGTCCGAGACCCGGCGATATCGGGGCATCCTGGGCGTAACCGAAGACCCTATCGTCTCTTCGGACATTATCCGGGACCCGCGGGCATCCGTCGTGGATTTGACCATGACCCAGGTGGTGGGGGGAAATCTGCTCAAAGTAATGAGCTGGTATGACAACGAGTGGGGATATGCCAGCCAAATGGTCAGAGAAGCGCTTCGAATGGTCGAGAACCATTAAATGATCGATTAGGGATGAACGTTCAGGTGGAAAAAGGAGTAGAATATGAAAACAACAGTTCAGGATATCGAGCTGCGTGATAAACGAGTCCTGCTGCGGGCCGATTTCAACGTGCCGCTAAAGGATGGAAAGGTCGCGGACGATACCCGAATACGAAAAACCCTGCCGACCCTGCGGTACCTGAGGGAACAGGGGGCCCGAACCATCATTTGTTCCCATCTGGGTCGTCCCAAGGGCCGGGTTGTGGAGACACTTCGACTGGATCCGGTGGCGGACCGACTCTCCGATTACTTAGGGACCACAGTAATTAAAGTCGATCATACGATCGGCGGTGAAGTGACGGATCAAGTGGAAAATCTTGAAAGCGGGGGCGTGCTTATGCTTGAAAATACCCGCTTTCATCCCGGTGAGAAAGAAAACGACAAGGAATTTGCCCGAAAGCTGGCAAGCCTTGCCGATTTTTTCGTAAACGATGCCTTCGGTGCATCGCACCGTGCCCATGCGTCGACGGAAGGAGTAGCGCATTACCTCCCGGCGGTTGCCGGTCTTTTAATGATGCAGGAGATTCAGGTCTTGGAGAAAATCCTGCAGGAGCCAAAAAGACCGTTTGCCGCCATATTCGGCGGCGCAAAGGTCTCGGATAAGATCGAGGTTGTCCACCGGCTGCTGGATATCTTGGATTTGCTTCTGATCGGCGGCGGCATGGCCAATACGTTTTTGAAGGCCAAAGGTGTGGAGATCGGCAAATCAATGGTTGAAGACCGGCAGTTGGAAACTGCGGGGAAAATATTGATGAAAGCGGGGGATCGGATTTCGTTGCCGGTAGACGCCCGGGTGGCGGAGGAATTCGATAATCGTGCAAACAGAAAAACGGTCAGCATTGAATCCGTTCCGAAAGGTTGGCATATTATGGATATCGGACCGAAAACATTAGCGCTTTTCAAAGACAAACTTGACTCCGCCCGTATGGTTGTTTGGAACGGCCCCCTGGGTGTCAGCGAAATGGATGCTTTTTCCCGGGGGACCATGGCTATTGCAGCAGTTATAGCGAATCTGGATGCGGTAACGGTTATGGGTGGCGGGGATTCGGCGGCGGCGGTTGCCGGAGCCGGAGTGGCAGATAAAATGTCACATGTTTCCACCGGCGGCGGGGCATTTTTGGATTTTCTCGTAGGAAAAGAGTTGCCCGGAATTGCCGCCCTTGACGACAAGCACAGATCTCGTAACATGATAGAAAAATAGGTCTTTTTTTTGGACATTATCGGGCGT
>CAZIIV010000045.1:0-18722 GCA_964539365.1 uncultured Desulfobacteraceae bacterium
TCAAAACCGGTTCAACGCGCAACGCAGGTGCTTGCGCTGCGTGAGCGATTGTTTTTTTTGTTTGGGATTTTGAATTTCGGTCATTGTTATTTGTTTATTTTTTGGGATTTGTTATTTGGAATTTCAATAGGTCAATGAATTTTCAATAAAACAAATTTCCTCTGGGGATAACCAAAGCCTGGTTCTTTGGGGCAGGAGTTTTATTTAAACGGAAGGATTTCACCGAGCCGTTTGTCATACATTTTACCGACCCCGTATTCGCTTCGTCTCATGAACTTTTCTTTGGAAGGTCCGATGATTCCGCTGTAAAAGACCACCGTCATTCCTTGCTTCTTGGCGGTCACCATCCGGTCGATAATTTTCCTGGCTTTGTTTTCCAGATCCTTGTGGGAAAATTTGATCACGGCCGGATGTTTGGGTCTATAGAGGATAGAAACCGCTCCCTGTTCGCCTGGGGAAATATTAAAGATGTCCTGGGTAAACTGAAAATGGGTAACAAAAAATCGACGTCTCTGGTCATGACCCCGGGAAATGATTCCATCGACTTCTTTAAATATGCGGGCAAATGTTGTGGATGTCAGCAAAAGATTAAGGTTTTCACGGGTCCCGTCGGACATGGCAATAATATCATAATCACTTCTGAGTGTTTTGACCAGTTCATTTTTGCTCATATTTTTTTCCTGAAGGAACAAAGCGCCATCAAGCTCTCGGCTCAGCACCTCATCTTCCCGGGCATCCTTGAAGTCGACTTTGGTAAACAAAGGGCCGCCCTTGAAAGCGATGATGATTTTATGACCCAGCTTGGTCAGACACTGAATAATGGCCAGATCGACCACAAATTCTCCGGCTTCATCGGCCAGCCACAGGATCTTTTTGGTGCCGATTTCACGCGATTGATGATCTGGGGTCTGAATGCCCAGGAATCGAAACAGGGGCTCGATTCCGTTGCCGGTTAGCATTGTTACCGATGGATCTAAAATTAATTTGTACCCAATATAGATTCATGGACGGGCACTATTTAGTTTTTTTCACCGCCATGCACCAATGAGAAAAATTTAGTTAAAAAATAATATATGAATCAATGTTGACAAGATTAATTTATAAGATTTTACTTGAATTACTAATTGAATTGTATATAATAAAGTAATGATGAATTTACGGAGGCGAAGATCATGGAAAATGACAACAATAAAAAATCAACAATAAAACTTTCACTGCCCTTGGCATCAACATCTGATTTAAAAGGGAAGCAATCCGTGCGAGCTACTTTTAGACTGACGGGAGGATGCATAGATGCCATCAGCATCGTGGCTGCTCAATTGGGTATCAAACAAAAATCACTTTTCGATCATTTGGCTGAGGATATTCAAAGTTTAGAATCCATCGCCCGTGAAATTAAAAATAAAAAGTTGAAGAAAGAAAACCGTACCCAAAAAACATTCGTAATTAGCAGAAGGTCTCTGTCCTGCCTTGAGGAGATATCCAAGCTGTTCAATGCTCCCAGAGATGTTCTGGTTGAGCACTCGGTTCAAAGATTACTGCCGATTATTAATAAGGAACGGGAAAAACATGAAAAACGAAAAGTATTCCTTGATCGGATAAACACGCATTTCAAGGAAGGAGAAAAAATACTGAATGATATAAAAAAACAACTGGGAGATGATGATCCGATTATGAATAAATTTGAAACGGTGATGTCCGGTTATGAAACCGCAAAAAGCAATATAAAAACATTTATTGACAAGGGAAAAAGTATTGAAGGCTTCGACTCTGACAGCATAAGTTATTGAGAAGTTACCCGGATACTCGATAGTTATCAGGAATCACCACATGTTTTATCCAGGATCAAGTATCCGGCATCCGGGATCAGTCAAACAGCGCCGCCAAAGCTCCTTTAAACGTATGGAACAGCTGCCCCAAGATGTTTTTCACTGCTATATTAACGATAATGGCGATAGTCGACATTATATTTATTGGCCTTGTAGGAAAACTTTCGCACCGTGGTTTTTAGCAGTTCGGCCGATAACGTAATATTCCCCCGCGTATTTTTAAGTGCGTCGATGATCATCTCTTTTTCGAGATTTGCTACGGCATCTTCCAGGGATAAAGCCGGCAATGTATCCGATTCCGTACCGGTTTGTAATGTGGGGGGAAGATGATAGCTGTGGATCACCCCTTCTTCACACAAGAGTACGGCCCGTTCAATACAGTTTTCAAGTTCTCTGACGTTTCCCGGCCAATGATAATCCATAAGCATATCTATTGCGGGAGTGGAAAATCGCCGGATAGTTTTATGATTCTCCCTGGCATATTTTTCCAGAAAATGATCGACCAAAAGCAGAATATCGGTCTTGCGTTCTCTTAAAGGAGGTATATAAATTGGAAAAACATTAAGGCGATAATACAGATCATGCCTGAAAGTATTATCCTCAACAGCCTCTTCCAGATTTTTATTGGTAGCGGTGATTACGCGAACATCCGTTTTTATAGTATGGTATCCTCCAACCCGTTCAAATTCTTTCTCCTGCAAGATGCGCAAAAGCTTTACCTGTACCTCTATACCTACCGATCCTATCTCGTCTAAAAATATGGTTCCTTTATTGGCCATCTCGAATTTGCCCGGTTTTTGCTTTATGGCACCTGTAAAAGCACCTTTTTCGTGGCCAAACAACTCGCTTTCAATAAGATTGGCCGGTAATGCCGAACAATTTACTTTAACAAAAGCCCCCTTTGATCTGAGGCTGTTGTAGTGTATGGAGTTGGCAACAAGTTCCTTTCCGGTACCGCTTTCTCCGCGAATGAGTACTGTGGCGTTACTTTTGGAAACCTGAGAAATCATTTGATAGACTTCGCGCATTTTGTTGCTGTTGCCGATAATATCGGTAATACGATATCGATTTTTCAGTTCGTTTCTGAGTCGTATATTTTCCTCTCTCAAATGCTCCTTTTCCAGACGGATAGTTTCCAGGTTGATAACATGCCGTGCAACCATGGTGGCAATTACAGACATGAGCTTTTCCCCGTCTTTCAGGGAATATGATTCGTCAAAAGGCATGTCAACGCTCAATGCTCCGATAACTTGGCTGCCTTTTTTCACGGGCACGCAAATAAAGGACAGCTCCTTGTCCTGATTGGTCTTTCTGGAAGCTGTTCGATCAAGAAAAAGCGGCTCCTGACTAATTTTTGGTATGGTGACCGCCTTACCGGTTTCGATGACCCGGCCTGTAATTCCTTCACCCAACTTATATTTTCCTCTTTGCATCGCACTTTTGGACAGGCCGTGAGCAACTTCTATGCTTATCTCGTCGCGCAGGGGGTGTAGAATTGTTATGGTTCCCCGCAACATGTTCATTGAGCTGGATAGAATGTCCAGAACCTGATATAAGGATTTTTTAAGGTCAAGGTGTTCGTTTAGTGCTTCACTGATTTCATAAAGCAGGGTAACGTCTTCAATTTTCTTCATGGTCTATACTTCCGTGCCTGCTCCCCATGGGCTGATTTGGTTAAAGCCTTATAAATTAAAAGTGTCTAAAGTGATCTAAAGTGTGAAGTGTGAAGTGAGCTAAAGTTTTAAAATGAAGCCGCTGAAGGCGGCACCTTAACCCTGGCCCAGACCGATCACCAATACACAATATTCAAAAGGGTCGGATTACAATGATCTATAACTGATACCAATATAGATAAACGCGTCGCACCAGGGCGGGCTTTAGGCACTTTCAACTTTAGTCACTTTAGTCACTTGTATTTTGGCTTAACTTTAGCTAACTTCAAACTTTATCCGCCACCGTACCTTGGCGGATTTAGCTCACTTGTAACTTACCCGCCTTGTCCGGGTTAGGTTATGGGCATATACTTTTCTATTTCATACTGGCTCACATGGGTCCGATACATATCCCACTCAATCTTTTTATTTTCCACGAACTTATTGAAAATATGTTCACCAAGAGCTTCTCTCACCAGTTCTGATTTTTCAACTTCAAGCAGGGCTTCATAAAGGTTGTCCGGAAGGGTAAAAATACTTCTTTTCTTTTTATCTTTTGCTGACATTTGATAGATATCCTCTTCGATGGGATCCGGAACTTCATATTCATTCTCAATCCCTTTCAAACCGGCTGCCAGCATGACCGCAAAGGCAAGATAAGGATTACAGGCCGGATCAGGAGCGCGGAACTCTATGCGGGTGGCCACCTCCTTACCGGGCCTGTACATGGGAACCCGAATCATGGCCGAACGGTTGCGGCGCGCCCAGGAAATATAGACAGGAGCTTCATAACCGGGGACCAGCCGTTTGTAAGAGTTGACCCACTGATTGGTCACGGCGACGATTTCCCGCGCATGTTTCATGATTCCCGCAATATACCCCTTAGCCATTTTGGATAAATGGTATGGATCATTTTCGTCAAAAAAAAGATTTTTGTTTCCCGCAAATAAAGACTGATGTACATGCATACCGCTTCCGTTCTGGCCGAAAATCGGTTTGGGCATGAATGTGGCATAATACCCATGCCGCCGGGCGGTTTCCTTGACCACGATTCGGTAAGTCATGGTTTTGTCAGACATGCTGAGTGCATCATCAAACCGAAGGTCAATTTCATGCTGGCTCGGCGCCACCTCATGATGGCTGTATTCCACCACTATTCCCATATCCTGCAAAGCGAAAATGGTTTCCCGTCTTAAGTTCGACGCCACATCCAGAGGAAGACTGTCAAAATATCCTCCGGTATCAATCCCCTCGGGCTTTTCTTTGCTTTTAAAATAGAAATATTCGAGTTCAGGACCTACATAAAAGGTGTATCCTTTTTCTTGAATTTTATTTAAAAGTCTTTTTAGCACATATCGGGGATCTCCTTCATACGGAGTATGATCCGGATTGACAATGTCACAGAACATCCGGGCCACCGGTCTTTCTTCCGGTCTCCATGGCAGCAATCTGAAGGTGGCAGGGTCCGGAAGGGCGACCATATCACTCTCTTCGATACGCGCAAAACCTTCAATAGAAGATCCGTCAAATCCCATGCCCTCGCTCATACCCGTCTCGAGTTCGGATTGAGTGATTGCAAAACTCTTCAGCATACCCAGAACATCCGTGAACCAGAATTGAATGAAGCTTACATTTTTTTCTTTAACGATTCTCAAAACATCTTCTTTGGTTCTACAGGTTACACAGCTCATTGAATCACCTCCCTTTTATTGTTTGATTTCCGCATGATACTTCTGCAGAGATTTCACGGTAGCCTGTCCTTTTCTTCGCCGGGAAATGCCTCTGGCAGCCGCTATGGCTGCGGCGGTTGTTGTAATATTGGGGACTTTATATTTTATTGCGGCTTTTCGGATATAAGAGTCGTCCTCCTTGCTTTCTTTTCCGCTGGGCGTGTTGACCACCAGATTTATCTCTCCGTTTTTAATTGCATCCACAATGTCGGGCCTGCCATAGCCTAACTTGTTGATGGGTTCGGAATCTATGCCGTGCTCGGTCAGAAAAGCATGGGTCCCTTTTGTGGCCCGGATTTTAAACCCGAGTTCCTGGAAAAGCCTGGCCGGTTCCAGGGCACTGGGTTTGTCCCGGTTTGCTACCGTGATCAGGACGGTTCCCTCGATGGGCAACAGCATCTGGGTGGCCTCCTGGGATTTGAAAAAAGCCATGCCAAAGGAATCCGCCAGTCCCAGCACTTCGCCCGTTGAACGCATCTCCGGTCCCAGAAGCGGATCTACTTCGGGTAACATATTGAAAGGAAACACCGCTTCTTTTACGCCGAAGTGAGGTATAGATTGCCTCTCAAGGCCCAGATCCGAGAGTTTTTTACCCAACATAATCTGGGTGGCAAGCCGGGCCATGGAGATATTACAGACCTTTGAAACAATGGGCACCGTGCGCGAGGCCCTTGGGTTGGCTTCCAGGATATACACGGTATCCCTTACAACAGCGTACTGTATGTTCATCAGGCCGACCACATGAAGCTCCACGGCAATTTTTCGGGTATATTCATGGATGGTTTCTATGTGCTTGGGTGGGATGCTGATGGGTGGAATTACGCAAGCGGAGTCTCCGGAATGTACGCCGGCAAGTTCGATATGCTCCATCACCGCGGGGACAAAGGCATCGGTGCCGTCTGAAATGGCATCTGCTTCAGCCTCGATGGCGTTCTCCAAAAACTTGTCGATTAAAATCGGTCGTTCCGGAGAGACTTCTACGGCCACAGCCACATAGTGCAACAGCATTTCTTCATCCAGAATAATTTCCATGGCACGTCCCCCTAAAACATACGACGGACGGACCATCAGAGGATATCCGATTTTTTGGGCGATGTCGATCGCTTCTTCTGCTGTGCCGGCCATACCGGATTCCGGTTGAGGAATTCCCAGGTTACGCATCAAGTTGCGAAATCGGTCCCGGTCCTCTGAAAGATCGATGGTTTCCGGAGACGTACCCAGGATGGTAACCCCTGCTTGGGCCAGTTCATGGGCAATGTTCAGCGGTGTCTGTCCGCCAAACTGGACAATGACACCCTCTGGTTTCTCCTTTTCATAAATGCTCAGGACATCCTCAACGGTCAGGGGCTCAAAATAAAGCTTATCCGATGTGTCGTAATCCGTGGAAACGGTTTCGGGATTGCAGTTTACCATAATGGATTCGTACCCCGCCTCACGTATGGCAAATGCTGCGTGCACGCAACAATAATCAAACTCAATTCCCTGTCCGATACGGTTTGGTCCTCCGCCGAGTACCATTATTTTTTTACGATTACTCACTTTTACCTTGTCGGAAGCATTATAGGTTGAAAAATAATAAGCCGCATTCTCCACGCCGCTGACCGGAACCGGCTCCCAGGCTTCAACCATACCCAGAGACGTGCGTTTTGTACGAATATCTTTTTCACGAACATCGAGAAGACGGGCCAGATATTTATCCGCAAAACCGTCTTTTTTGGCCTGAATGAGCAAATCATCGGGAGGGATTCGCTCCTTATGAGTCAGGATCTGTTCCTCAAGTTCCACCAGTTCCTTCATTTGCTCGATAAACCAAGGCTTAATATGGGTGATATGATATAATGTTTCAATATCGGCACCTTTACGCAATGCCTCATACATGACAAACTGTCGCTCGCTGGTGGGAGTCCCCAGCATATTCAATAATTCGTCTTTGGTTTTTTGGTTGAAATCTTTTGCAAACCCCAGGCCGTAGCGGTCGATCTCAAGGGAGCGGATCGATTTCTGAAAGGCTTCTTTGTAATTTTTGCCGATACTCATAACTTCGCCAACCGCACGCATCTGGGTGCCAAGCTTGTCTTCGACACCTTCAAATTTTTCAAAAGCCCATCGGGCGAATTTAACCACAACATAATCGCCGGAGGGGGTGTATTTTTCCAAGGTTCCATCCCGCCAATACGGGATTTCATCCATGGTCAATCCTCCGGCCAGGAGCGAGGATACAAACGCTATGGGAAAGCCGGTTGCCTTGGAAGCCAGAGCGGACGAGCGGGAAGTCCGAGGATTAATCTCGATAACCACCACCCTTCCGGTTTTGGGATCATGGGCAAACTGGATGTTGGTTCCGCCGATAACTTCAATGGCTTCCACGATGTCGTAGGAATATTTTTGAAGGTGTTTTTGAAGGTCCGGATCAATTGTCAGCATGGGCGCAGTGCAATAGGAATCGCCCGTGTGAATGCCCATGGCGTCAACATTTTCAATAAAACAGACGGTGATCATCTGATTTTTAGCGTCGCGGACAACTTCCAGCTCAAGTTCATCCCAGCCCAGTACGGATTCTTCCACCAGAACCTGGTTTACAAGGCTTGCAGAGAGACCGCGGGAGGTTATCGTGCGAAGTTCTTCAACATTATACACCAGGCCTCCGCCCGTACCGCCCATGGTGTATGCCGGACGAAGCACAACCGGATACCCCAATTCTTCTGCGACTTTTTCCGCCTCTTCCACACTGTTAACCGCCCGGCTTTTCGGCATCTCAATTCCCAGTCGATCCATGGTCGCCTTGAATGCGGTACGGTCTTCTCCCCGCTCGATGGCATCGACATTTACACCGATAACCCGTACGCCATATTTTTCAAGCACTCCGGTTTTCGCAAGCTCGGATGACAGGTTCAGACCGGATTGTCCTCCCAGGTTCGGCAGCAACGCATCCGGCCGTTCGGTCGCGATAATATCGGTCAGGGTTCGAAGGTTGAGCGGTTCAATATAGGTTACATCGGCCATGCCCGGATCCGTCATAATGGTTGCGGGATTAGAATTTACCAGTACGATTTCGTAGCCAAGACTGCGCAGGGCTTTGCATGCCTGGGTGCCTGAATAATCGAATTCACACGCTTGGCCGATGATAATGGGACCTGATCCGATAATTAAAACTTTATGAATATCTTCTCGTTTGGGCATTAAAACTTCTCCTTAAAAATAGCTGCTTCCATCCCAGCAGTGAGTGCATAATTTTTCTTTCGGCAGACCGATGGCTTTTACAAGATTTTCCAGTTTTTGATATTTTAACGACGTGAGTTTCAACCGTTGCCGGATTTTTTCAACCATTGCCTTGTTTTTTTCTGAACTTGACCTTGCATATTCATCCAAGGCCGTATTTTTTCCATTTTCCAGTTCCGATATTGCTTTTCGTCCTGCCAGGTCCATCGTTGATCGAGAGCTTGAAAAATTGAGAAATTCACAAGGATAGATCAAGGTGGGGCATGCGGTCCGCATATGAATCTCTGATGCACCATAATCGAATAATAGTTGCGCATGATCTTCTAATTGAGTGCCCCTGACAATTGAATCTTCACAAAAAAGAATCTTTTTCCCCTCAATCAGTTCTCTGATGGGAATCAGTTTCATTTTGGCGACAAGATCTCTGATGCTCTGATCCTGGGGCATAAAGCTTCTGGGCCAAGTGGGGGTATATTTAACATACGGCCTGATATATGGAATCTTTTTCTCATTGGCGTAACCCAGGGCATGGCCGGTGCCCGAATCCGGAATTCCGGCAACATAATCGATGGAATAATCATCCTCTTTTCCCAGAGCCGAACCGCATCTGTAACGGACACATTCTACATTAATTCCTTCATAGCTTGAAGCGGGATACCCATAGTATACCCACAAAAAAGAACAAATTTGCATTTTTCCCCTTGGCTTTGCTCTCTGTTCACATCCGTCCGCTGTCATAAAAACAATTTCACCCGGGCCAAGATATTTATAAATTTCAAAACCCAGGTTGGGGAAGGCACAGGTTTCCGAAGATGCGGCATAAGCCCCTTGTTTTTTGCCGATAATGACAGGCGTTCTCCCCAATTTGTCACGGGCGGCATAAATTCCTTTTTCCGTGAGCAGAAGCATGGAACACGATCCCTTAATGGCTTCTTGAGCATTTTGGATGCCGTTTTCAAAAGAATCTTCTTCGCAGATTAATGTTGCCACAATTTCTGTCGGGCTTGAATCTCCGCCGTTTGTTTCGGAAAAATGAATTTTCTTTTGAAAAGCTTTTTTTGCGAGTTCCTGAATATTATTTATCTTTCCAACGGTAACGATGCCAAAACTTCCCAGGTGAGATCCAAAGATCAGTGGCTGAGGATCGTAATTGCTGATAACTCCGATACCTTTGTGACCTGAGAATTCGGGAAGATCCGGCTCGAATTTTGATCTGAAATAATTATTCTCAATATTATGAATGGACCGTGAGTATCCCTTAGAGTTTTTTGTGGCAAGACCTCCTCGTTTTGTTCCCAGATGAGAATGATAGTCTGTTCCAAAAAACAGATCCTTTACACAGTCTTTTTTAGAAACAACACCAAAAAATCCGCCCATGAATAATCCCTTCCTCTAAAAATTAATTCGAAAAAAATATCATCACAGTCGCTATAATTGTTATAGAAAAAATATTCAACAGTTAAGTCATGGTAATTCATTATAGACCATATTTAATCGGTATATTTTACTAAAAAATCGAAAAACAGCCGTCCAACTAAACGAGATCAGGTTCTTAAGCTCTAAGTATAGTTAAGTATAATAGGGCGTAAATCAAGGCCGTTGGTAAACGCTGATCCTTGTCTGTTGTCAGGTTTGAGGTGTCAGGTGTCACAGGGTTAAGGGGGGGAACGAGGTGACCCACGGCAATGATATGGACGTGGAGGATCTTGAAGTCTATAAAAATTTAAACCACGGGGTTGTTACAAAGAATGCATTCGTATGTTGAATGGAGCGGTTGAATTAAAAAAACTCCCCGACTCTTTCATTTATTTAAGAGCACAAATATTTACCCATGAAGAATTTCCCGGCAGTTTACAGTCCCAGAATAACCAGCCGTCAACGGAATTACGGGTTATTGTCACTGCAGCTGCCGACGGCGATAAAAATTTTTTTCCGTTTATCATCAACGCACCATCACAAACTTGGGCATAGTAGCAATACCCTTTGTATTTACAGCGGAATTTTGTTCCATTGGGAAATGCAACCCCATCGACGACCCACGACACGTGATCCGCTGTATTTTTGGAATTTTTTGGGTAAATACGGTCCATTTTAAATGACGTTTCCGATACCATACGAGGACGCATTTTTTTAGAAGATTGTTGCGAAAAAGTTTCATCACGCAGGTCGGAGTCGGTTTTCATACTTTCCATAGTTCCCCCCTTAAAGATTATGCATGAAAATACGGATTCGTTAATGGATAAAGGAATGTAAGAATTTAATATATTATTAGCACATATTAATCTATAGTTCAACAATTAAGTAAAACTTAAAATTTTATAAAAAATAAAAATCCGGGCCCAAAGGACCCGGATTCGGTTTATCCCTGAAGGGGGGGATTCTTACATTCTTTAATGAAATTAACCCCTATAAAAATAAAGGGTTAGGTATGATAAGGATCAAACAAGACCCTGATCCAGCATGGCGTTCACCACCTTTGTAAATCCGGCGATATTGGCACCTGCCATATAATTTCCGGATACCCCGTAATCGGCAGAGGCATCCAGACAGGTCTGGTGGATGTTTTTCATAATCATCTTGAGGCGGCGGTCCACTTCATCCGAGGGCCAGTTCAACCGCATGCTGTTCTGGGCCATTTCCAGGCCGGACACGGCGACTCCACCGGCGTTAGATGCCTTGCCGGGCGCATACAGAATCTTGTTGTCTAAAAAAATGTTGATGGCTTCCGGAGTACTCGGCATGTTGGCTCCCTCACAAACCAGGTGAACACCGTTTTTTATCAGATTTGCCGCATCTTTTGCGTTAATTTCATTCTCGGTGGCACTGGGAAAGGCAGAGTCTGATTTATAATTCCACAGAGGATTATAATCTAAAGAAGTATCCGCTTCTGTGTAAACCGCTTCGGAATACTTATCAATATACTCATTTATTCTACCGCGTTTAATATTTTTCAGCCGTTTCACATAGGCGAGTTTGTCACTGTCGATACCCTTTTCATCATAAATATAGCCGGAAGAATCAGAAAGCGTAACCGCCTTACCGCCGAGCTCAATAATTTTTTGCACGGTATACTGGGCCACGTTGCCGGAACCCGATACCAGACAGGTTTTGCCCTCAAGCGTTTGGTTTCGAGTTGCCAACATTTCAGCGGCAAAATAAACACTACCGTAGCCGGTTGCTTCCGGACGAATAAGACTTCCGCCCCAGCCCAGACTTTTCCCGGTCAAAACACCGGTAAATTCGTTGCGCAATTTCTTATACATTCCAAAAAGGTATCCGATTTCTCTGGCACCCACGCCGATATCTCCCGCCGGGACATCCGTATCCGGACCGATATAACGAAACAGCTCGGCCATGAAACTCTGGCAGAACCGCATCACCTCGTTATCGGATTTTCCCTTGGGATCAAAATCCGATCCCCCTTTACCTCCCCCCATAGAGAGAGTAGTTAACGCATTTTTGAAGACCTGCTCAAAAGCCAAAAACTTGAGGATGCTCAGGTTGACCGATGGATGAAACCGCAAACCGCCCTTGTAAGGGCCAATGGCACTGTTCATCTGCACCCTGAATGCACGGTTAACCTGCACTTGTCCCTGATCATCCACCCAGGGAACTCGAAACATAATTACGCGTTCAGGCTCGGTTATTCTTTCCAATACAGCATCTTGTCGGTATTGTGGGTTTCGGTCCAAAACCGGCTGAACCGACTCAAGCACCTCTTCCACAGCCTGATGAAATTCCTTTTCGCCCGGATCTCTGTTCTTTATCAATTTCAAAATGTCCGTCATGTACAACCTCCTGTCAATTTATTGATTATAAACCATCACACATTGAGATTTTTTGCCGTCAATTTTAAGGGTAAAAAAATTATCCAGTCTAACATGCCGTAAATAAGTGGTTTCCTGGATGGCAGGCTGTGACCCTACCCATTCCCAGTCAAAATAATCGTCCGAGCCTTCGGTCACCGTAATGTAATGAATGCCCAGAGACGTTATATTTTGAAAAAAATGCGACCCTTGGGAAGGATCCGCCTTTAATTTTTCATTTCTAAGTTCAATAATGGCGCCTACACCTGAAATATTGCGCCATTGAACGGGTATTCCAAGCCATCTGTCGGCGGATCCCCAGCGTCCGGGTCCAACCAGAAGATAAGGGCGTTTTCCTTTAATCAAACCCGCATTTACTTTATCAATTTCTTCTGCGATTTTTAGGGTGTTTTTGGGGTGAAAATCATCCAGCTTAACATACACAATATCTGCCATTTTTTCGTTTTTTCCATTTCCAAGGGCCTGTTTGGAAAGGCAAAAGGCTTTTTCAATTTCTTGCTGGGTAATTTGGACCTCAAACCTTTCTCCACCCGCAACCATGGGTCGCATTTGAAGAAAAAAGAAATCGCTCTTCTTTTTTTTGTCGGAACTTAAATTTACGGAAAATTCAATTTCTACGGGACATCCCATGCCTTTGCGCCCCAGTTCCAGAAGGTCTGACAATAAATCAGGCAATGGAAATATATTGTACTTGAGTATTTGAGAAAAAGTTAAAATCTTGGGCCCGGTCATATAGCCGGTATCGCGAATACGATGTTCTTCCGGTATATATGTACTGGCAAGTGCCTTTACGGGATATTCCGTTTCCGCATCGTCAACCTCTCTTCTTTCCAGGTTTGAATATTTTCGGAAGTTAAGTTCATCGGGATAATTTTTAATCTTTAAGGCGTAAAAAAAACGCTGGGCGTTCGCCAGGATATCATCAATCATGGAAAACTGAGGCATAACACTTGGATATTTAGGAGAAAAGCGCACGGTTCTGCCGCCTTCCACAACCGTTCTTCCCAATCCCAGAGCAATATGGGCAATTCCCTCTTCGGGTTTCATTTTGGAAACCGGATAAAAATTATGAGACTGGACCACTCCGGAAACGGCCGGATAAAAATAATCCCCATATTCTTCTCCGGTCAGTTGTTGGATAATCACCGCCATGGCCTCTTCCTGATGCTGGCTCGATGTACTGCGGGAAAATGCTTTGGCATCTTGATAATAGGTAGACGCATACACCAGTTTTATGGCGGTAATAAGATGGTGTAGCCGTTTGGAAAGGTCGGGATGATTATTGGGAATCATATAGGTTTCATAAATTCCGGCATACGGCTGGAACTGAGCATCTTCAAGCAAACTCGAGGAACGGACGGACAGTGGGTATGTCACCTGAGCCAGAAACGCTTTTAAATCTTTTACCAGCCACTCGGGCAGATCTGACTGTAAAAATATAGCGGCAATTTCTTCATCTGTATGGGCCTGGGTAGCAAAATCCTGAAGGCCGTTTAGTGTAATAAAAGATTCAAAGCCGTCGGTGCTTACAACCAGCGTTTTTGGAATTTTGATATTAATTTGGGAATACTTTTCGTAAATATTCGGATTTTGATAGAGCAGGGCGGACATAAAGGCTAAGCTTCGGGCTTTACCCCCCAACGATCCCTGGCCGATTTTAACAAATTCCATAATATCCGCATCAAAATTATGGCTTTTGAATTGAGCGACCACACCTTTTTGACGCCATTTCCGCAACTCATGGACATTGGCGATAATATAATTCCTTATGTCCTGGGCGCTTGCAAAATCAGAGGCTTTCACCTCACGGAACTTGGAAGCAAGGGGGATTTCCGAACGAGACATGATCCAGTTGGAAAAATGATTTCGCTGGGCATGATAATAAATCGATTCATCCGGTATTTGTGCAACCTTTGCCTCGAGAGCACGAAGGTCGGATGCCCGGTCGATTTCCGTGCCGTCCGGCATTCGGAAAACAAAATCTCCAAATCCCAAATAGTTCAGAAAAAAGTCGTGTAACTCTGCAAGAAGATTCGGAGAATTCTTGTCCAGAAAAACAGCCGGAATTTGATCTGCTTTCATTTTGTTGGATGATTTCGAGCTCATCAACAAAAGGGGAAGGTCAGGAATTTCCTTTTTCATTTGTGACAGTAACACAACCCCTGCATCATCCTCCAGATTTCCATTTTTAGGGATGCGGGTATCCGATATGATGCCGAACAGAAATGACCGGAACTTTATGCACAGGTCCATGGCCTCTTCATAGTTTTCCGCCAACAGGATTTTGGGCCTGGCCCGCATGGTGAGCAGCCGGTGTTCTTCGTTGAGACCGGCTCCAAGCACGGCCTGGGTTTGTTTGACAATTTCTTTGTAAATCATGGGCAGAAAAGAAGAGTAATACACCGGTGAATCCTCAACCAGAATCAGTACCCGAACCATTGCTTTCCGGGTGTCATTTTCAACATTCATTCGGTCTTCCACGTTTTTAACCAATGCGAGCAACAGATCGGAATTGCCGGACCAGATAAAACTTTTGTCAATCCCGTTACAATTTTTGCTTTCCGGAAACGGATAAATACCGATGGGGCTATGAGCCAGTAAAATAACCGGAAGATTCGGGTTGCGTTTCTTGATTTCCAGGCCCAATGAAAACGCATCCATGTCATCCAGGTGGGGCATGGTGAGGACCATATCGAAATTTTTCTTATCTAACAGTGACAGTGCCTCCCGAGCTGAAGACGACCGCGTCACCCTGGGGGGCAGACTAAGGTTTAATCCACTGTATTCATTTATTATTCTTGATGCCGGGCTGCCGTCCTCTTCCATGATAAACGCATCATACGGACTGGAAACAAATAGGATTTCACGCACCTTGATTGACATCAATTCGTAAAAAACCTTTAAATGCGAATAAAATTCGCCGGTTATTTGATTGTATTCTTGAAGCATCCTTTGTCCCGATTTTATGAGTGTTGATCAGGATGGCAGCGAAAAAAGCGGCCCCAAGGCCGGGTTGAAACCACCGGAGATGTTTTTAACCGGTCTCCGGTGGTTATTGTAATGCCATTTACATATTTTTTCAAGAATCGATTATCTGGAGGGCTTGCTCCCGATAGGCGTCCATTACATAGGGCGTCCCTGTGACTTTGGCACACTCTTCGGTGAGTGAGAATATGTCATCTCGACTGATGTATTTCACGGCCCAGTTTCTGGAACCGGCCATTATTTGTTGGAGTCCGACCTTAATTTTATCCGTCACGCTGAAAATGCCGACGGCGCCCAAGGGAATACGTTCGGCTTCCGAACCGTAATTTTCTTTTAACACTTCATAATTCATAAATATTTCTTCTTTGGTAGATCCAAATCTCGAAACTGTAGCCGGAAGACCACCGTCTTCTCCTCGCAGCCACTTCTCAGTGTTTTTACCTACCATTCCCGGGATCATTAAGGCGCGGCCCATGCAAACGGCCTTACAGTAAGGTGCACCCAACGCCAGTGCTTTGAACACATGATCCTCGGAAGAGAAGCCGCCGGCAAATGCGATATCCGGGACCGGTTTCCCCCTTTGGGCCAGACGTTCACACAGCTCATAGGCCATGGAGTGGAGGTAAATGGAGGGAATGCCCCACTCGGTCATCATTCTCCAAGGACTCATTCCGGTCCCTCCCGGAGCACCGTCAATGGTTAAAAGATCAATATTGGCATCGCTGGACCAGCGTATGGCCATGGCCAATTCTCTCATGGGGTAAGCACCTGTTTTTAATGTGATACGTTTGGCGCCGAGCTTTCGAATTCTTTCCACCTCATTCATAAAACTTTCCTGGTCAATGAATCCGAGTCGCGAATGCCGCTCAAATTGCTTGAGGGGACCTGCCTTAAAAGCAGCCTGGAACGCGGGTTTTTCCGGGTCCGGCGTAACAATGTAACCGCGTTTTTTTAATTCCAGCGCCCGTTCCAGAGAGTTTACTTTAATCTCACCACCGATACATTTGGCGCCTTGCCCCCATTTCAGCTCAATGGTTTCGACACCAAATTTATCAATAACATATTCCGCAACTCCGTTACGGGTATCCTCGACGTTCATCTGTACGAGGATATCTCCATACCCTTCATGATAGCGACGATATTCTGTTATCCGGCGGTCCATCTCCGGAGATTTGGTAACCTTGCCGTTTTTGTCCAGTTCCAGCTCAGGATCAATCCCGCATACGTTTTCACCGCACACCAGGCTGATACCGCTGATAGCGGCTCCTATGGCAAAGTGCTCCCAGTTTCTGCGTGCAATATCCGTACTGCCAAGGGCGCCGGTGAAAATCGGCACTTTCATCTTCACCTTGTCGGTGACACCGAAAGATGTTTCCGTATCCACGGCCGGGAATGTTGCCTTATCCGGATCCGGATCAATTCCTTTGGCTCCCATTGCATAGCCCATAATATTAAGATGTGAGTAGTCAACCGGGTAATCCTTGTCCGCACCGGCGGTGATACTCCCGAAAGGCTCGGGATAAAGGAGTTCACGCCCACGAAATGTGGCCCTGAACAAATCACAATTTCCCTTGCACCCATCAATGCATCGGCTGCAGATACCGGATTGGGGCGCAACGCTTCGAGATCGGTTTTTTGTTTGTAATGCTTCATTGGCATTTGGTTGATGTAGATTCAAAACTGTTCTCCTTTCACAATATGAATTCTAAATAAAAAAGGCGTCTGCCTGGTTAAGGAAAAGACGCCTTTGTCTTTTAACTTTTTTAAAAAAAAATCCACACGCCGTTGTGTGTAATTTTATTCGTACTAATTATAAAATTATATTTTTAGCCATCCTAATAATATTTGTCAAGTAATGTTTAACTTATTTTGTAACATTTCTTAAACGCCTTGTTTTGAGGTCAATACAGACTGCCAAATACCGTATTGTCGATTGTTATGCTGTCAATTCTCACATGAACCAGGGTGCTTTTAAGAATATCCTCACCGGTTACATGGATCGGTATATAATTTGATGATATTCCCTTAAGCAACCCTGTGGATTTGTCCCTGTTGTCTTCAATTAGGATTTCAGCCGGTTTCCCCGTAAACTTTTTGTAAAACTCTTTCTTTTTCAGGCGGCCCAGAGCGCGCATTTTCTTGCAGCGGGCTTTGGTGGTTTTTGAATCCACCTGTTGGGGATAACCGCTTGCCGGTGTACCCTTTCGAGATGAAAACGGGAAAACATGCAGATAAGTGACAGGCAATTCGTGGATTAGTGAATACGTATTTTTAAAGGCCGCTTCGGTTTCACCCGGGAAACCGATTAACGTATCCACACCTATGGCTGCATCAGGAAGCAATTCATTGATTTTTATAATCTGATCCCTGAAAAATGAACGGGTGTAGGGCCGGCGCATTTTTTTTAAGATAAGATCATCCCCGCTTTGCAGAGGAAGGTGAAAATGACGACAAAAAATCTCTGCCGTTGCCATAAGGTGTATTAATTCATCCGTAAGCTCATGGGGTTCTATAGAACTGAGTCGCACACGGTCGATGGGATCGGATTCACAGATTCGATGCAACAGCTCTGTTAAATCGGATTTTGGAGAAAGATCCAGTCCATAGGCGCCCAGATGAACACCGGTCAGGACAACTTCGTGGGATCCGGCATTCCGGAACCGTTTTATATTTTTTAATACGGTTTCAATCGGCAGACTGCGGCTGCGCCCCCGCGCATAGGGGACAATACAGTATGTGCAGAAACTGTCACAGCCGTCCTGAATTTTTAAAAACGGCCGGGTTCGGTTCCCTGAGGACGCTGCAGACGTCTGTTGGAAATTGTGTTCAGAAAATATGTTTTGCCGAATCAGGCGCGGGTAGGGGGCTTGTTTTTTTGATAATACCATATCCGGAATTTTAGATTTATCCGCATGACCGATGATGTGGTGAATCCCCTCTATTTTACCAATTTCATCAGGATCGGTCTGGGCATAACAACCGGTGACAATAATACGTGCCCCGGGATTGAACCGTATGGCCTGTCGCACCGCCTGCCGTGACTGCATGGATGCTTTCTGCGTGACCGTACAGGTGTTGATAATGCACAGGTCCGCTTTTTCTTTAGGGTGTACCGGATGCCACCCGGAGTTTTTCAGTTGATGGGCCATGGCATCCGACTCGGATTGATTTACTTTACAGCCCAGTGTGGTGATCTTAAACTTGTGGAAATGATTCTGTATACTCGATACCGGATGCGAGCTTATCCTTTTTTTAATGTTTTTCATAAACGCTACATATACACGGGTAATATGTCTTTTATCAATAGAAAAACTGGCAACTACTAATGGACAGGGCATTTCTTCAAATTCAATACAAGTAAGCGGGGGTGTAAATCAAGGCCGTTGGCAAACGCCGGTCCTTGTCTGATGACAAACCATAGCTTCGATTTCAGGTTTCAGGTGTCAGGTTTCAGGGTTAAGGAGGAAACGAGGTTACCCA